>NZ_JBFUIP010000091.1:0-21910 GCF_056401815.1 Aminobacter sp. P4_D5
CACAAGCGCTGTGACCGCCACCATCTTGGGCATGCCGGCATTGCCGAGCAGCATCGGCGAGGCAATGATCGCGACGCCGAGGATCATCGACGCGATGTCCTCCCAGCGCCGGTGTTGCATGAGGCCAGCGGGGGCCATTTTCTCAAGGGTTGCCATGATAAAAATCCTCTTCGGATACGTTCGAGTTAAGCTCGAGCGCCCGTGAGGACTATGTGTGCGTGCCTGTCGAACTCCTCAGTCGGGCGTTCTTCGCACTGGCAGCATTATCTCAAAAAAACGCAATAAGTTCAATGACGAAGAAGGACTGCTCTGCTCACGAAGCAGGGACAGCCCGTCCCTCATCCGCGTCGGTGGCGATGGAGCCACAACAGGCCGGCACAACCGCATAGCGTGGTTGCAAGCCCGATCCAGAACCACCTGGTCTGCCCGGTCATGAAGCTGCCGCCGAGCCAGCCTGCGCCCTGCAACATCCAGACGACGCCGAGCACTGCAGCGAGCCCGGCGAATATATTGCCTGCGATTCTCATCACGACAATCCACTTCGATTGAAGGTCCCAGAACTCCTTGCCAGAGCTTGGAATCCGCGAACCTTGGGAAGTATTTCCGACAGTTACTTCGTACGCATAGATTCCACTGATCTCCCGATCACCTGCGCTCGACGCCTGCAAGTGTGAAAATATTCCTTACGCCAGGCACTTTGATTCTGACAAACTGTTACCCAGAGACTCCAAACGTGTGCGCTCGTCATGGAACCGCCCGAAGGTTGCCCCATTCGCTGCCACATTTAGGTTGAAACCGCTCCGTGTGTACAATCAACGGAGTGTTAACCAGAAGATGAAGAACGCCAAGCCCGCGATCGCGGCGGCCGCCATTGCCGCCAGCATGATGTTTCTAGCCTCCACCGGTACCGCCTCGGCCCAATGCGGCGGTGCATCCTGGTACGCGCTGAACTCGAAGACAGCTTCGGGCGAGCGCATGAATCCATCGGCCATGACCGCAGCGCATCGTTCGCTTCCCTTCGGCACCAAGCTCAAGGTGACCAACCAGAAGAACGGTAAAAGCGTCATCGTGCGTGTCAACGATCGTGGCCCTTTCATCAAGGGACGCGTGCTCGACCTGTCCAAGGGTGCCGCCCAGCAGATCGGCTTCATCCAGTCCGGACATACGTCCGTGTGCATGGAACGCCAGAGCTGACGCGGTAAAAGATTACCGAAGTAGACGGCGCGCCGCCGTCTCGGCCATCGCGTCAGCGAGGCCAAGCTGCCACTCGGCCCGGCAATAGGCGCGGAAATCGAAGCAGGGCAGGCCAGGGCAGACCTCGAATTCGATGAGATGCACGGTGTCGTCGGTCTCCACCCGGAAATCGAGCGAAAAGACGTCTCGCAGGCCAAGCCCGGTCATCAGCTTCGCCGCGATCTGCCTGATGCTTTCGGCCGCGCCCGGCTGCACCGAAGCGACACTCACCAATTCCGGCTCGGCATAGTGGCCAGCACCCTTGGCGGCCGCGCCGGTATCGCCGTAAAGCGCCATGCTGTCGGCCATGGTCTGGAAATCGCCGCCTGAATCGACAAAGACGATGCCCAGCGCTTCCGGCCCGGCATCGGGGTCGACCGCGAGAAAACTCGCCCGCACGTTGTGGCCGGCCACATAGGGCTGCACGATGACGTCGTCACGATAGGCGTCGAACACCCGTCGACCGAGCACAAGTGCTTCTTCTGCCATGCGGCAGCGCGAATCCTCCCATATGCCGATCTTGGCGCCAAGCCGGTTCGGCTTGACGAAATAGCCTGAGGACGAGACCGGTGGTCCGACCAGCCATTTCCCGCCGCGTGCAAGCCCCGCCTGTGGCACCGGCAGGCCGAGTGCTGCGAGCACCGCACCGGCGCGGAACTTGTCTTGGCACAGCGCAAACAAGGAATCGTCGGCGCCGATGGTGGCGAGCCCATTGAGGCGCGCGAGCGCAGGTGCTGCACCACCGCGAAAATAGGCGATGCCGTCGGTCAGCGTCCAGACAAGGCTTGTCTTGCGGTCGCAGGCCGCGAGGGCCTCTGCCGCGTCGTCGAGCTCGACGGCACGAAAATCAAAGCCGCGTCGCGCGCAGGCCTCAGCGAGCGCTCCGAATTCGGGCGCCAGATCGGTCGACTGCGCCAGATAGGATGATATCTCAGTCGCCGCCTTGCGGGCAAAACCATCGGCTAAAAGCCTGTCGAGGCAGGCGCTCTCCGGTTCATGGACAAGGATAAGCGTCGGTCTCTGTCCGGTCATCGGGCGATTGTCCTGCTGTCATGCGCGCCGACGCATGGGAGCGCTGGCATCGCCCGACAATCGCATCAAGCCAGCGCCGGGCTTGCCGGAAAACCGACCTGTTGCCATCGCCTGGGCGACAGCCTTGGTGGCAAATCTCAGATGAGAACGTTGGGCTCGTGGCGGCCATTGACCTTGATATCGAGCAGGAAGGTCTTGCCGGCATGCGGGTCGGCGCTACGCGCGGCTTGATCCATTCCTTCCCAGGCCGAGGTCACCACCAGCCGGTCGGCGGCGGCACCGACGAAGGCTGGGCATGACGCCTGCGACGCCGGCACCGGCACCGAGCGCAGCACGCTGCCGTCGGGTGCATAGGCATCCAGGCGGCCGCCGCCCCAGCTCGCGTTCCACAGCACGCCGTCGCGGTCGACCACGGAGCCGTCGATGCCGCCCCTGTCGCCACGGCGATCGACAAACAGTTTGGGGTCGCCCAGCGGCAGGCCGGTGTCGGGATCGCAGTCCAGGCGATAGAGCAGGTTGGTCGCCGTATCGCTGTAATAGGCGGTCTTGCCGTCGGCGCTGAAGCAGATCGAGTTGGGGATGCTGATCGCTGGGAACAGCAGCCTGAGCTCGCCACGGAAATACCAGTAGATGGCGCCTGCTCCCGCCTCGGCCTTTTTGCCCATGGTGCCGAACCACAAGGCGCCGCACGGATGGACCCGCGCATCGTTGGAACGCGTCGCCGGGTTGGGTGCCTCGACCGACATATGCAGGCTCAGCTTGCCGGTCGCGGCATCTCGGATATGCAGGCCGGTCTCGGTCAAAAGCAGCTGGCGTTCGCCGTCGATCGTGGCGAGAGCGCTTGCCCGTTCGCTAAACAGGTGCACCTTGGTTGCGCCACTCGCCAGCTTCTTTTCCAGCATGCGGTTCGCTAGGATGTCGAACCAGTAAAGCGTGTCGGTGGCGGGATCGTAGGTCGGCCCCTCGCCGAGTTCGCAAGCTTCGTCGGACAGGATCACAGTAGCCATCTCACGCTCCCTCGCCGATGGCATCCCAGCCGGCCACTGCGGCCCGCGCGCGTGCGCCGACATCGGCAGCAGCCATGCCGGGCTTGTAGAGGCTGGAGCCGAGGCCAAACAGCTGCACGCCGACCTTGGCATAGGCCGCGAAATCGGCCTCCGACACACCGCCGACGACGCCGACCTGCGTCTCCTTCGGCAACACCGCGCGGATCGCTGAAATGCCGCCGGTGCCGAGCACGCTTGCCGGGAAAAACTTCAGCGCCGATGCGCCAAGCCGTAGCGCCAGAAACGCGTCGGTCGGCGTGAACACGCCGGGCATCGTCACCATCTTGTGCACGGCTGCGCGGCCCATCACCTCGGCATCGATGTTGGGACTGACCAGGAGGCGCCCGCCGGCGTCGTTGAGCCGGTCGACATCCTTGGCCCACACCACCGTGCCGCCGCCGACCAGCGCCTGCGGCAGCGCCTTGGCCAACAGCTCGATCGAGCGGAACGGATCTGGCGAATTGAGCGGCACCTCGATCGCCTCGATGCCGGCGTCGAAGACCGCGCGGCCGATATCGAGCGCTTCCTCTGGCTTCAGTCCGCGCAGGATGGCGACCAGTCCACGGCCAAGTCTGGGGAAGGGCGCTGTCATGGTCATTGGGCTGCTCCCTCTGATAACATCTTGTTGCGCCGTGCCGCCGCCACCAGGCCTGCCAGCACGGCTTGATCCGCATCGGCGATCGTCACCGCGATGCCGTCGAGGGCCATGGCTTCGGCGTAGAGCCTGCCCAGCGATCCCGACACGACGAGAATCACAGGTGCGCCGCGCCGGCCAAAACGCCTGACAGCCGAGGCGATCTCGGCACCGATCAGCATGCCCGAAAGTGCCGCCGCCGCATCGTCCTGGCTCAGCCCGTTCAACAGCCCCGCGGCACGGATGCCAAACAGCTTGGCGCCGATGTCGCCGTCGAACAGCGCCTCCTGGCACCAGTCGCGAAACACCTGATTGTCAGGAGCAACCGCAGCCGGCTTGTCGCCGATCGAGTGGCGCAGGATCGAATGCTGAGACAGCACCGAAAACATCTCGCCGGTCGGCCAGGTGCCGAAGCCCGAAATCGCGCCGGCCTCGGCGATGACCCATTTCGAATGCGTGCCTGGCATGCAAACGAGGTGGCTGCCCGATCCGATCAGACTGGCGACGCCGGCAAGCTGGGTCTCTTCGCCGCGCATCACGTCGGGCGTGCGCGCATTGCGCTGGGCAAGCCCCGGCACGATGCGGACGTCGCGGCCGACACCGGGGACGGGCACGGCCGCGCCAAGAATGTCGCTAAGCGAGGCCGGCACATCGACATAAGGCGCTTCGAACCAACCCTGGCGCGCACCGGCCATGCCGCAGACGATTGCGGGCAACCCGGATGGCGCGTTCATCTCCTGGAGATGGCGGTCGAGCACTGTGGCAAAACCCTTGTGCTGGGCAGTGAGCAAGCCCTCGTCGCTTCGGCGTTCGTCGACCACCGCGCCCGTAGCATCGAGCAGCCAGACGCGCAGCCGCGTCGTGCCCCAGTCGACTGCGGCAATCGCCGCCTTGGATGTTGCGCTCACAAAATTCCTCCGTCGACGATCAGCGTTTGCGCCGTCAGCATTTTCGAAGCGTCCGATGCCAGGAAAAGCACCGTGCCGACCATGTCTTCGGGCAGCATCATGTCGGGGATGCACTGCCGGGCGATGTGTTCGTTGAGCGAGGTCTCGGTGACCCACAGCTCGCGCTGGCGTTCGGTGATCACCCAGCCCGGCGCCACCGCATTGACCCTGATCCTGTCAGGGCCATAGCGGCCGGCAAGCCCCTTGGTCAGTCCGACGATCGCGGCCTTTGCCGCCGTGTAGGCCGGCATGGTGCCGATGTTGAGCATGTAGGAGGTCGAGGTGAAATTGATGATCGAGCCGCCGCCGGCGGCCGCCATACCAGGTGCTACCGCCTGGATGGTGAAGAAATGCGGCCTGATGTTTACCGCCTGGTTGGCGTCCCAGCTTTCGGGCGTGACGTCGGCGACTTCGTGGCGCTCGTCATTGGCGGCGTTGTTGACCAGCACCTTCACCGGCCCGTGCGCGTCGACAGCGGCAGCCACCGCGCTGCGCAATTCATCGATGTCGCGCAGGTCGGCGCGCAGGAACAGAGGTCTGTTGCCGGTCGCCAGTTCAACACGGTCGCAAAGCTCCCGGCTCGGCTTTTCCGCGATGTCGACGAAGGCAACCTTGGCGCCTTGGAGAGCAAAGCCTTCGGTCAGCGCGGCGCCGATGCCGGAGCCGCCGCCGGTGATGAGCACCGATCGGCCTTCAAGGTCAGGAAATCGCGCCGATGGCATCATGATCCATTCCCACAATCACGCTTGTTGTCCGACCAGGCGGAGCGCCACTTTTTTAGATCGCGGCGCGACAAAGGGGAACCTGATTTTGCATATTGCCGGCGGCTGATCTTACGCCGGCAAGGCGCGCTCAGATCGCCCGGGCGTAGGCTGCGCCGCGATGGGATTCGCGGAGATAGCCGAGCGTCGCGTCGGCGTCGGCCGGACGGCCGAACAGATAGCCCTGGCCGCCGGCGCAGCCGAACTGCACCAGACGTTCTGCCTGTGCCTCCATCTCGATGCCTTCGGCAACCACGTCCATGCCGAGACCCTCGCACATCGCCAGAATGGCGCGGATGATGTGCTCCGACGGCCGATCCTCCAGGATCGAAGCGACAAATGCGCGGTCGATCTTGAGCTTGTCGAAACGGAACTCGCGCAAGCGCCCCAGCGACGACTGGCCGGTGCCGAAATCGTCGAGCGACACGCGAATGCCGACGCGCCGGAGATCCTCGACGATCTTCGCCGCCGAGACGGGATCGGTCATCAGGCCGGTTTCGGTGATCTCGATCTCAAGACGGCGTGGATCAAAACCGGTGCGTTCAAGGATCGACAAAATGTGCAACCCGGTATTCTGGTCGACAAGCTGCGACGGCGACAGGTTGAACGACAGGAACATGTCTTTTGGCCAACTGCGCGCCGCTTCCGCAGCCTTCCGCAGCACCAGCTGCGATAGCGGGCCGATGATGCCGCGCTCTTCGGCGATCGGGATGAAGACGGCCGGCGAAACCGAACCGAGATCGCGGTCGGTCCAGCGGGCAAGTGCTTCGAAACCGATGGTCCGGCGGGTGTTGAGGTCGACGATCGGCTGGAAATGCGGGGCGACCTCGCCGGCGGCAACGGCGCGGCGCAGCGCCTGCTCGATGCGGGTGACGCGTTTGGCCGCTTCTTCCATCTCGCGGGTGTAAACGACAACCCGACCCCGGCCGGAGCGCTTGGCGTGGTAGAGCGCGGTCTCGGCCTTGCGCACCAGGGTTTCGGTGTTGTCGTCGGCGGAATAAAACAGGGAGCAGCCGACAGAGGCCGACAGGCGCGCCGTGCGCTCGCCGACATCGTAGGGTGCCGACAGGATTTCGATCAGCATGCGCGCCTTTTCGGCGGCGGCATCCTCTGAGAATACCAGAGGATAGAGGAAGGCGAATTCGTCGGCGCCGATGCGCGCCACGGCCGAATGGCCCTCGCAAGCAGCCTGCAGGCGCATTGCGACCTGGATCAGGATATCGTCGCCGGCGCGATGGCCAAATAGGTCGTTGATCGGCTTGAAGCCGTCGAGATCGAGAATGCCGACGGTGAACGGGGCAGGGTCCTCGGCGCGGTCGCCGATCAGCCGCTCGACCTTGTCGAAGAAGCGGCGCTGGTTTCCGAGCCCGGTCAAGGCGTCGGTGAAGGCCAGATCCGACGTGTCCCGGTCCGAATGGCTGACGCCGAATGACATGCTTGGTCTCTGTTCTGCTCAAGTTTGAATCGTTGCAGGACCCTGCCAGCAAAGCGTTTAGGAATTGTATTCAATTTGCCTGTCCGTCCGGATTTCGACATCGCGTCGAAACCGGTTTCACAGGTGGCGGGTTTTGCCGCGCCAATCGGTGATTTCGGTGTCATTTCGGGCCTCATCTCAGCGCCACAACGCTGCCCCGCCATTGCATACGGCCGCCAAATTGCTACATCCTCGTCACACCAGCGCGTGGCCGGGCAACCGGCGGCGTGCGATTGCCACCTGCCAGCCGCGCCGGAGACCTCCATGCCGCTCAAGATCGCCGTCCAAATGGACCACATCGAAACCATCTCGATCGCCGGCGACACGTCGTTTGCGCTGTCGCTGGAGGCACAGCGGCGCGGCCACGAGCTATATCACTACACCCCCGACCGGCTGTCGCTGCGCGACGGCAAGGTCTTCGCCCGCGTCGAAAAGCTCGAAGTGCGCGACATCAAGGGCGATCACTTCACGCTGGGCGAGCCGGTGCGCACCGACCTCTCCGAGATGGACGTGATCCTGCTGCGCCAGGACCCGCCCTTCGACATGAACTACATCACCACCACCCATATCCTCGAGCGCATCCACCCCAAGACGCTGGTCGTCAACGACCCTGCCTGGGTGCGCAACAGCCCCGAAAAGATCTTCGTCACCGAATTCGGCGACCTGATGCCGGAAACGCTGATCACCAAGGATCCGCAAGAGGTCGCTGCCTTCCGCAAGGAGTTCGGCGACATCATCGTCAAGCCGCTCTACGGCAATGGCGGTGCGGGCATCTTCCATCTCCACGAAGCCGACCGCAATCTCTCCTCTCTGCTCGAAATGTTCGGCCAGATGTTCCGTGAGCCCTACATCGTCCAGCGCTATCTCAAGGACGTGCGCAAGGGCGACAAGCGCATCATCCTGATCGACGGCGAGCCGGTCGGGGCGATCAACCGTGTGCCCGCCGAGCACGATGCCCGCTCCAACATGCACGCCGGTGGCCGTGCTGAAAAAACCGAGCTGACCGAACGCGAGCGCGAGATCTGCGCCCGCATCGGCCCGTCTTTGCGCGAACGCGGCTTCATCCTCGTCGGCATCGACGTCATCGGCGACTACATGACCGAGATCAACGTGACCTCGCCGACCGGCATCCGCGAGGTCAAGAAGTTCGGCGGTGCCGATATCGCCGCCCTGTTCTGGGACGCGGTGGAGGCGAAGCGGGCCTGATCAATTCGCGCCACGCCTAGGGCCGCGAAGCAGTGTACGAACTGGAAACAGACCAGTTCCAGGAAGTTTTTGGCTGTGTGCTGAAGAAAACTGCGAATCAGCCTCCACAAAAGGACGATAGTCCTAAGAAGGCCTCAATATAATTTTTTCAGATTTGGAGTAGAATCAGTGCTTCGTGATACCGCTCGTTCGGCGGTATCACGTTGACTTTTGGCCGTCAATGTCTATATATATGCCATCACCCACCCACAGCTTGCTGTGGGCTCAAAGGCCGTAGAGGAGGGAACTCCTTGGCGGCCTTTGCTTTTTTAAGGGTAGGGGTGATTGATGCGCACCATCGTCTATATCGACGGTTTCAACCTGTATTATCGAATGTTGAAAGATCGCCCTTCAATGAAGTGGGTGAACCCGCTTCTGCTCGCGGCAAACGTCCTGCAGCCAGGGCATGTCATAACCCGAGTGAACTACTATATTGCGAGGGTTTCAGCCCGCGCCCATGACCCGCAAGCTCCTGCACGGCAAGCAACTTATTTGAATGCGCTCGCGACAGTTCCCGAGATAGCCGTGCATGAAGGCAGCTTTATGATCACAGAGCCATGGATGCCTCTCGCCCTTCCTCCTCAGTCGAAGCCAAATGGTTACAACTGGACAATGCCGCTACCAGCGGTGGTGAAAGTGGTCAAGAGTGAAGAAAAGGGCAGCGATGTGAACCTTGGTTCACATTTGGTGCGAGACGCATTCATCGACGCCTTCGATGTGGCGGTTGTGATAACAAACGATTCCGATCTCGTAGAGCCAATCCGGATTGCCGTACAGGAAGCGGGTAAGCGCGTGGGCCTTTTAGTGCCTGTGCGATACCCGAACCAAAGCCTGATGAACGTTGCTTCTTTCTATTTGCGGATTCGCCCTGGTCATTTGGCGCACTCCCAATTTCCGGCGACAATCAACCTTCCGAACGAGGTATCAATTACCAGGCCGGCCACTTGGGTTTAGCCCGTTCATAGCCCGGCGGGCAGCCGAAAGTGCCGCCGCGGACTGCCGCATCTGCAGCAGCCGTAGCGCGCTCCAGCGTCACGCCGGGGATGACTGTCCGGTAGGCGACCAACGGCCACGCCGTGGCGCCGTCGAGCACACCACCGCCAGCGTGCCGACGATGCCTACGACAAGGCTCTGGACGCAGAAGTAGAGCGCAACGGCGTTGCCGCGAACCCACGGGCAGCAGCGCGCGGCGCGGCCACCTCATGCCGCCCGATGATTTTGCATGCCTGCCGCGTCGCTTGCCTTGAAAATCCGGAACGTGTTTCGCCCTGCCGCCTTGGCGGCGTAAAGCGCGGTGTCGGCGCTCACCAGCAGTTCCGGCAGCGTAGCGCCCTCGATCAGGGCGATGCCGACCGAAGCGCCGAGCTTCAGGCTGTTGCCTTGATGGTCGACCGGCTGACCAAGCTTATGGATGATCTTGCGGGCAAGCTCCGAGATGGACGCCAGATCGAGATTTGCGCTTGTCAGCACGGCGAACTCATCGCCGCCGATCCGGGCAACAAGCTCCATTCCGGCGCAGGCCTCGTCGAGGCGCCGGGCCACCTGCTTGAGGCACTCGTCGCCGACGGCGTGGCCGAAACCGTCATTGACCTGTTTGAACCCATCGAGATCGACCAGCAACAACGCTGACGGGGCAGGGCAGTCGGTTTGTTGCGCGGTCAGCCCAGACAGCCTCGACTGGAACTGACTTCGGTTGGCAAGACCGGTCATGACATCGAATTCGGCGAGATAACGCGTCTGGTCGCCGAGAATCTTCTCTTCGGTGATGTCCTGCTTCATCCCGAAGATGCGGACCGCCACGTCATTCTCGCATTCGACTGTGGCGGTGATCCGTATCCAGCGGCGATTTCCCTTCACCGTGACGATCTCCGCATCCAGGCTGAAGCCGGTGCGCTCGGCGATCGCCTTGCTGCGGCGCGCGTGCAACTCCGCGACGGAATCGGCAGTATAGCACTGAAGCGTGTGCCGGCGGTCGATCGCCGACCCGCGCGGCAGATCGAAGATGTCGTAGACGACATCGGTCCAGTGAAGGGACTGATCGGCAAGGTTGCATTGCCAAACGCCGATCCTCGCTGCAGCCGAGGACCTGTCGAAGATTTTTTGGCTATGGGTAAGCGAAGCGGCTTGGGCGCTGATGAGCGCTGCCTGCTCCGCCAACTGGGCATTGAGTTCAGCGATCTTGACTGTGTCACGCCGCCGGCGAGCGCCCAACCGCCCGATCTTTTGCTTGAACACCCCCCGCTGCATGATGAAGCTCAACCGCCTTTCCTGATGATGCGTCCTACATTAGCGCGCCAGCACTTAAGACTCTCTATCCGGTGCCGTTGGGACGCTGGCAATGCGAAGCAAGGTTAATGAAGCGTGCCTTCATCGCCATGCGGGCTTGTTCCCTAATTGTTCTTGCGCCGTCCTGCAATCTATGCTTGTCTTGTATTGGGTCGTCCACGACCTGAATGCGCGGGTGAGGCGTAGCGCCTGCCAACGGATAGGTGGCGTCGGAGCGGAGGGGCAGCATGGTTTCGCGCGTGCGCACGGTCGCGTTCCAGGGCATCGAGGCGGTTCCCGTCGACGTGCAGGTGATGGTGGCGCCTGGCAAGGTCGGCATGCATATCGTCGGCCTGCCCGACAAGGCAGTCGCCGAAAGCCGCGAGCGGGTGCAGGCGGCGCTCCACGCCTCGGGCCTGTCGATGCCCGCCAAGAAGGTCACCGTCAATCTCGCGCCCGCCGACCTGCCCAAGGAGGGCAGCCACTACGACCTGCCCATCGCGCTTGGCCTGATGGCTGCACTCGGTGCGGTTCCTGGCGATGCGCTCGCCGCCTATGTCGTGCTCGGCGAACTCTCCCTAGACGGCACCATATCGGCGGTTTCAGGTGCTCTACCGGCGGCAATCGGGGCGAATGCGGAGGGCAAGGGGCTGATCTGCCCTGCGGCCAGCGGGCCTGAGGCCGCCTGGGCGGGTGCAGACATCGACATCCTGGCGCCGCGCAGCTTGATTGCCATTGCCAACCACTTTCGCGGCACGCAGGTCCTGTCGCGGCCGGAGCCTGGCATTCGCGCCGCGCCGCGCGACCTGCCAGACCTCGCCGACATCAAGGGCCAGGAAAGCGCCAAGCGCGCGCTTGAAGTGGCTGCGGCCGGCGGGCACAACCTGATGATGGTCGGTCCGCCTGGTGCCGGCAAATCGATGCTGACGGCACGGCTGCCGTCGATCCTGCCGCCGCTATCGCCCAAGGAACTGCTCGAAGTCTCGATGATCGCCTCGGTCGCCGGCGAACTGGCCGAGGGCAAGCTCACGGACCGGCGGCCGTTCCGGGCGCCGCATCATTCGGCCTCCATGGCTGCGATGGTCGGCGGCGGCTTGAGAGCCCGGCCCGGCGAGGTGTCGCTCGCCCATCACGGAGTGCTGTTTCTCGACGAGCTTCCGGAATTTACCCCACAGGTGCTCGATTCCCTGCGCCAGCCGCTCGAAACCGGTGAATGCATGATCGCGCGTGTCAATCACCGCATCACCTATCCGGCAAGAATCCAGCTGGTTGCGGCGATGAACCCGTGCCGCTGTGGCATGGCCGGCGAGCCCGGCTATCGCTGCCTGCGCGGCACGCGCTGCCAGAGCGACTACCAGGCGCGCATCTCCGGCCCGCTGCTCGACCGCATCGATCTGCGCATCGAAGTGCCGGCAGTCTCTGCCTCCGACCTGATCCGCACCGGCAAGTCGGAAGCAAGTGTCGACGTCGCGGCGCGTGTCGCCCGCGCGCGCACGATCCAGCGCGAGCGTCTCGAACGTCACGGTGTGACCAACGCCACTACCAACGCACAATGCGCCGCCGGCCTGATCGAAGACATCGCGACACCCGATGCTGCGGGGCTGTCGCTACTCAAGGACGCCAGTGAAAAGCTCGGCTTTTCCGCCCGCGCCTATCATCGTGTGCTCAAGGTGGCGCGCACGCTTGCTGACCTCGAAGGCAGCGAGACTGTCGGCCGCATCCATCTTGCCGAGGCGATTTCTTACCGCATTGCCTCGGAGCGCATGGCGCAGGCGGCGTAGGTGAGGGCGCCTGTGCGCAAGATTTGCCGCGTTGAGGAGGACGGCAGGCGACGATCTACGATGTGAGGAGCTGATGGCAGCCCTGCCAGTTGGGTGTAACCGGCACAACCTTACGCTTCGTGTGGCCATGGCTTCGCGGCAATCCGTTGGCCGTGGGGCAGGGCGTGCGCAAAATATCCACGCTGCGGCATGGCGCCTGCTTCGCCGCCCGCCGACGAGCGGCGAGGCATGGCCGGATCCGGATAGGTCTTACTTGACCGAGCCGACCAGCGTGGGCTGGCCTTCGCGGATGGTCACCCAGCGGCCCGTGTTTTCCGTCGACTGGCGCTTGAGGTAGCTGTAGCCGGTCTCGTCCCATTGGCGCACGGCGTCGGTCAGATTGTCGAGAATGAAGTCGCCCTTGGAAGTCCGCACCGTCAGCACGGCGTGGCCCTCGCCATCGGGCTTGCGCACCACGGTGATCAGCAGGTTGGACAGCGACACGCCTTCGCGGCTCAAGCTGCGGCGCTTTTCCAGCACATAGTCTTCGCAATCGCCGACCCCGTTGTCGGGATAGGCCCAGACCTCTTCGCGGCCATAGATGTCGATGTCGTTCATAGGCTTGATGGCCGCGTTGACAGCGACATTGATGGCAACCAGCTTGCGCCAAAGCGCGCCTGTCATCTGCACGGGACCGGTATCGCGCTGCTTGATCGAGCATTCGGCCAGGTTGAGGCGACAGAATTCATAGTGGCCGATCGGCTGCGAGGTAAGCCCGCCGGTGACCATCGGCTGAGACGCCATGGCCGTGCCCGCGGACAAGACCAAGCCCGCCACCAACCCAAAAAACAAACCAGTACGCCCCGCCGCGCACCGTACGCCTGTTGCGGAAATCATCTGCCCCGCTCGCCCCTTTACATCGTTAACAAAACGTTAAGGTCGTAGGGCGTGCTGAGTCAATCAAAGCTCGCGACAGATTGCAGACATGGTTACCGCCGCTGCCGCCAAGCGATAATTGTGCAACAGAACGGCAAAAGCCCGGCGTTGTGCGCCGGGCCTCCTGTGGACAAGATCAATGCCGAAGCCGGGCCGAAGCCGGAGTGGTCAGGCCTTGCGCACCAGCTGTGGCTTTGTCGCCTTGCGCGCGGTGGCACCATAACTCGTCATGAAGTCGACAATGCGCGGCACGATCTCGGCGCGAAAGCGTGAGCCGTTGAACACGCCGTAGTGGCCCACCGCCGGCTGCATGTAGTGCGCCTTCATGTCGTGAGGGATGTTGACGCACAAATCATGCGCGGCCTGTGTCTGGCCGAGGCCCGAAATATCGTCGTTTTCACCCTCGACGGTGAACAGCGCCACGTTGCGGATCGCCGATGTGTCGACCAGCTCACCGCGATGGGTCATCTCGCCCTTGGGCAGGGAGTGGCGCACGAACACCGTGTCGACCGTCTGCAGGTAGAACTCGGCGGTCAGGTCCATCACCGCCAGATATTCGTCATAGAAGTCGCGGTGCTTCTCCGCACCGTCGCCATCGTTCTTCACCAGCTGCATGAAGAAATCCTTGTGGGCGATGATATGGCGGTCGAGGTTCATGCTCATGAAGCCCGATAGCTGCAGGAAGCCCGGATAGACGTCGCGGGCGAAGCCGGGCGCAGGCCACGGCACCTGCATGATGACGTTGTCGCGGAACCACTCGATGGTTTTTTGCTCGGCCATCTCGTTGACGGCGGTTGGGTTGCGGCGCGTGTCGATAGGTCCGCCCATCAGCGTCATGGTCGAGGGCGCAAAGCGGTCGCCGCGCGCTTCCATCACCGCGATTGCCGCCAGCACCGGCACCGAAGGCTGGCACACCGCCATGACATGGGTGTCCGGCCCGAGCGCATGGAACATGTCGATGACATAGTCGATGTAGTCGTCGAGATCGAACTTGCCTTCGGTCACCGGCACCATGCGCGCATCGGCCCAGTCTGTGATGTAAACGTCGGCATGCGGCAGCATCGCCTCGACAGTGCCGCGCAGCAGCGTCGCATAGTGGCCCGACATCGGCGCCACGATCAAAAGCTTGGGATCGGGGCGGCGCCCTTCCGGCAGCGCGAGTTCGAAGCGGATCAGGTTGCAGAACGGCCGCGACCAGGCGACCTTCTCGGTCACCGCCACCGGCTGGAAGTTGACCACAGTCTTGTCGAGGCCGAATTGCGGCTTGCCATAGCGGCGCGTGGTGCGCTCGAACAGCTCGGCCATCGCCGCTACCGAGCGGCCCAGCGGCATGTGCGAAAACGGGTTCAGCGGGTTGGAATAAAACAGTTTGACCGCATCGGCATAAGCGCGCGCCGGCTGCAACGCCGCGTGGGTCGATTCATAAAGCTGGTAAAACATGATGTCCTCATACGGCCATGCGGGGAGGCGAGCCGGCCGGAGGCCCGTCATGCAATGCAGCGAAGGTAACAAACATCTGCTGCGATGCAATATCTCACTTGGCGTGAAATAGGGTCATTCTTTAGTCCAAGCTGTTGAAAAACCGTTTCCAACGGCGCCGCCGGCTCAGCATCGGCAGCCCTTGACGTTGTGCGTCGCAACATTTCGGCGAATCAGTTTTCCACGCGCAGCAAAGCCCTCCGGGGCCAGCAAGGCCCTGGAGGATTGGCAAGTCAGGCGGTCTGATGGGATCAGGCGCCTTCGACCAGCATGATCTCGCCATCGGCGAATTGCTGGCGGATCGACTTGGCGTGCTGATATTCCGGCGAGAAGTAGCAGTTGCGCGCGTCTTCCATCGAGGCGAACTCGATGATGACGTTGCGGGCGCGGCCTGGCCCCTCGACTGCCTCATGGGCGCCGCCACGGGCGATGAACTTGGCGCCGAAGCGTTCAAAGGCCGGCTTTGCGGCGGCGACATAACCCTTGTAGCCCTCGGGGTCGCGTATATCGACGCGTGCGATCCAATATCCCTTGGTCATGATTTTCTCCCCGACGCCGTGCTTCAGGCCGAAGCCATCTCTTGCAGGATAGCCTGTGCGGCAGCCCGCCTGTCAACAGCGCCGACGATCGGGCGGGCGACGACGAGATGGCTCGAGCCGTTGCGGATGGCATCCGCGGGCGTCACGACGCGCTTTTGGTCGCCACGGTCGGAGCCCGCGGGGCGGATGCCCGGCGTCACCACGGCCATATCGGGGCCGACGATGCGGCGCACAGCCTGGGCTTCGCTGGCCGAGCAGACGATGCCGCCCATGCCGGCGTTGAGCGCCTGTTCGGCGCGGCGCAGCACCAGCGTATGCGGGTCATACTCGTAGCCGGCATCGATCATGTCCTGCTCGTCCATCGAGGTCAGCACGGTCACTGCAAGCAAACACAGCTCGCTGCCCTTGGCTGCTTCCACCGCCGCCTTCATCGCCTTGGGGTAGGCATGCAGCGTCAGCATGGTCATGCCCATCTTGACGATGTTTTCGACGCCCTTGGCCACCGTGTTGTCGATGTCGAGCAGCTTCATGTCGAGGAACACCTTGGTGCCCCCGCTCGCCAGCTCGCGCGCGAAATCGAGCCCGCCGGCAAAGGCCAGCTGGTAGCCGATCTTGTAGAAATTGGCGGTACCTTCGAGGTCGCGCACCGCCTTTTCCGCCTCCTTGACGGTCGGCAGGTCGAGCCCGACGATCAGCCGGTCGCGCATCGCTTCGATTGTCATGATTAGTGCCTCCTCGACAGCAAGGCCGCCCGTCATCCTGTCGCACGCCCAACTGGCGCGCGCTCAACATCATGGCGACGGGTATAGGAGCGATCAGCCCTTCAAATCAAGCAGGCCGGTCAGTGCTTTGCGCGGCGATAGACCCAAAGCTGCGTCGGGGGGATATTGCGGATGATGAAGTCGAAATGCTCGACAGTGTAGTTGCCGAGCCCCGGCGGGATCGGCGATTTAGGCCCGTAGGTAAGCTGGACCACAGGCCGGCCTGCGGGGATGCGCTTGAGCAGACCTTCGAGATAGGCGACGCGGCTCGCGACCGGGAAGTTGAGCAGCGGCACGCCGGAAACCACGGAATCGAAAATCAGCTCTCTCTTGTCGCCGAGCGTCTTGTCGAGGTCGAAGGCGTCGCCCTCAATGACATTGACGCGCGGATAGAGCCTGCGCAGGTGCTGGACGAAATCGGCCGAATATTCAACCGTGTAGAGGTCTTCGGGCTTCACGCCGTGGGCCAGGATCGCCTTGGTGATGACACCGGTACCGGGACCGACTTCCAAAACCGGCAGCCCCGAATGCGGGTTGACGACCGAAGCCATGCGTTTGGCGGTGACCGAGCTCGTCGGCACGATCGACCCTACTGCCTTCGGCTTGTCGATCCAGCCCTTGAAGAACTTCAGTTCGTCGTCGAACTTGGCCGCAAGGGTTTTGCGCAATCCAGAACCGCGTGGCATCGCTTCGATCTCCTCACCGCTGCAGCGCGAGAAATAACAGCAAAGTGGCCCAGCGCAAGCGGAAAGCTGGCTCAATTTCCGTTACGGCAGAAACAATTTTCACTTGTCCCCGAAGGACTCGAAAAAGTCCTTCATGCGCGAGAAGAAGCCACTCGATTGCGGCGAATTCTCGGTCGAAGACAGCTTTTCGAACTCTTCGAGCAGCTCGCGCTGGCGTCGGGTCAGGCTCTGCGGTGTCTCGACCGCGGTCTGGATATAGAGGTCGCCGACCTGCGGCTGGCGCAGGATCGGCATGCCCTTGCCCTTGAGCCGGAACTGGCGCCCGTTCTGGGTGCCTTCAGGCACCTTCACGCGTGTCTGGGTACCGTCGAGCGTCGCGACCTCGAACGAGCCGCCAAGGGCTGCCGTGGTCATCGAGATCGGCACCTTGCAATAGAGGTCGGCGCCGTCGCGCTGGAAAAATTCGTGCGGCTTGACCGACAAGAAGATGTAGAGGTCGCCCGAGGGGCCGCCGCGCATGCCGGCTTCACCTTCATTGGCAAGGCGGATGCGGGTGCCGTCTTCGATGCCCGAGGGAATGTTGACCGACAGCGAACGCTCTTCGGTGACGCGGCCCTGTCCGGCGCACTTGCCGCACGGGTCCTTGATCGTCTGGCCGCGGCCCTGGCACTGCGGGCAGGTGCGTTCGATGGAGAAGAATCCTTGGCTCGCGCGTACCTTGCCGTGGCCCTGGCACATCGAGCAGGTCACCGGCTGGGTGCCGGCCTTGGCGCCGGAACCGGCGCATTCGGTGCACAGTATCGAGCTCGGTACGCGAATTTGCGCGGTCTTGCCGGCAAACGCCTCTTCCAGCGTGATTTCCATGTTGTAGCGCAGGTCGGCACCGCGCTCGCGCCCGCCCGACGAGCGGCGACGGCCGCCGCCCATCATGTCGCCGAAGATGTCCTCGAAGATGTCGGCGAATCCGCCGGCGCCAAAGCCCTGGCCGCCGCCATTGCCCATGCCGCCATTTTCGAAGGCAGCATGGCCGAAGCGGTCATAGGCGGCGCGCTTCTGGGGGTCCTTCAGCGTTTCGTAGGCTTCGTTGATTTCCTTGAACTTGTGCTCGCACGCATCGTCGCCCGGATTGCGGTCGGGATGGAACTGCATGGCAAGCTTGCGGAAGGCCGACTTCAGCTCCTTCTCGTCAGCGCCCTTTTGAACGCCCAGCGTCTCGTAGAAATCAGCTTTCATGTCTTCCCGCTGCCCGGATGCTCAATGTCGTGTGTGGCATTGCTTGGCCGGTTCTTGTCTGACGACAGGCTTCCGATTTAGTGAGCCGGAAGCCGCGATGCCAGAGTTGGCGCGGCCTTCGCCGCATTTTTTCGGTTCGGGTTGCAAAAAAGCCCGGCCAAACCGCCGGGCTTTCTTGTCAGAGCCGCGAAATGGGCACTTAAGCCGACTTCTTCTTGGTCTTGTCGTCGTTGTCGTCGATTTCTTCGAAATCGGCGTCGACCACATCGCTGTCCTTGGCCGCATCGGCAGCAGCGTCGGATTCAGCCGCTTCCTGCTGCGAAGCCTCGTACATCGCCTGGCCAAGCTTCATCGAAGCTTCGGCAAGCGTCTGCGACTTTGCGTTGATCGCCTCGACGTCGTCGTTCTCGGTGGCGGTCCTGAGTGCCGCGATCGCGTCAGAAATCGCGGTGCGGTCGGCCTCGGTGACCTTGTCGCCATACTCCTTGAGCGACTTTTCGCTGCTGTTCAGCAGGCTCTCGGCCTGGTTGCGCGCCTCGACCAGCGCACGACGCTTCTTGTCGGCGTCAGCATTCACCTCGGCGTCCTTGACCATCTTGTCGATGTCGGCGTCCGACAGGCCGCCAGATGCCTGGATGCGGATCTGGTGCTCCTTGCCGGTGCCCTTGTCCTTGGCCGAGACGTTGACGATGCCGTTGGCGTCGATGTCGAAGGTCACTTCGATCTGCGGCACGCCGCGCGGTGCCGGCGGAATGCCGACAAGATCGAACTGGCCGAGCATCTTGTTGTCCTGCGCCATTTCGCGCTCGCCCTGGAAGACGCGGATGGTCACCGCCGACTGGGAATCCTCAGCCGTCGAGAAGACCTGGCTCTTCTTGGTCGGGATCGTGGTGTTGCGCTCGATCAGGCGGGTGAACACGCCGCCCAGCGTCTCGATGCCCAGCGACAGCGGGGTCACGTCGAGCAGCAGCACGTCCTTGACGTCGCCCTGCAGCACGCCGGCCTGGATCGCGGCACCAAGTGCAACCACCTCATCGGGGTTGACGCCCTTGTGCGGCTCCTTGCCGAAGAACTGCTTCACGATCTCCTGGATCTTGGGCATGCGGGTCATGCCGCCGACAAGAACCACTTCGTCGATCTCGCCCGCCTTGAGGCCGGCATCCTTGAGCGCTGCCTTGCACGGCTCGATCGTGCGCTGGACGAGGTCGTCGACCAGCTGCTCGAACTTGGCGCGCGAAAGCTTCAGCGTCAGGTGCTTGGGACCCGTGGCATCGGCGGTGATGAAGGGCAGGTTGATTTCGGTCTGCGTGGTGGACGACAGCTCGATCTTGGCCTTTTCGGCAGCTTCCTTGAGGCGCTGCAGGGCAAGCTTGTCGTTCTTCAGGTCGATGCCCTGTTCCTTCTTGAACTCGGCCGCCAGATACTCGACGAGGCGCATGTCGAAGTCTTCGCCGCCCAGGAAGGTGTCGCCGTTGGTCGACTTCACCTCGAACACGCCGTCGCCGATTTCGAGCACGGAAATATCGAAGGTACCGCCGCCAAGGTCATAGACGGCAATGGTCTTGCCTTCGGTCTTGTCGAGGCCATAGGCAAGGGCTGCTGCGGTCGGCTCGTTGATGATGCGCAGCACTTCGAGGCCGGCGATGCGGCCGGCGTCCTTGGTCGCCTGGCGCTGGGCGTCGTTGAAGTAAGCCGGAACGGTGATGACGGCCTTTTCGACCTTCTCGCCGAGATAGGCTTCCGCCGTTTCCTTCATCTTCTGAAGGATCATCGCCGAGATCTGGCTGGGCGACTGCTTCTTGCCGCCAGCCTCAACCCAGGCGTCGCCATTGTCGCCATTGACGATCTCGTAGGGGACAAGCTTCTTGTCCTTCGCGGTGACCGGATCGTCATAGCGGCGGCCGATCAGGCGCTTGACCGCAAAAACCGTGTTTTCAGGATTGGTGACCGCCTGGCGCTTGGCCGGCTGGCCGACGAGACGCTCGCCGTCACCACTGAAGGCGACGATGGAAGGGGTCGTGCGCGCACCTTCCGCATTCTCGATGACTTTCGCGTCCTTGCCGTCCATGACGGCGACGCAGGAATTGGTCGTTCCCAGGTCGATACCGATAACTTTTGCCATTTTTATATCTTCTCTCCGCTAAGCAGGCTGTCTGGACCCATAAAGGCGTTCCAACGAAAGCCCCTGTTCACAAGAAATTCCGCTCCGGACACCGGTTTTCCGGGCCGAAGCGGTGTTGCGGCGTATATAAGAACAGGCTTCTGGCAGCGCAAGCGTTCTGCAACTTTCCTTCGCGCGGGACTCGGCAAAAGCCTGTGGCAAGCTCATATACCATGTATGAGCGAGCCACATTCCATCAACCTGCTCTCGCACCGGCGCAATCGCGTGCTCAATTCGCTGCAAACCTGGCTCCTCGGAGCCGGCAGCCTGCTTTTGCTCGCCGTCACCGCCTGGGCTTTCGCCGGCAGCACCGGCATCCTGTATGCGCTGGTCTTCGGCGTGCTGTCGATGTGGGCGGTGCGGCGCGTCAGCCCGCAAATGGTGCTGTCCATGTACAAGGCACAGCAGGTGGCGCCTGCCGATTTCCCCGCTGGCTTCCGCATCGTCGAGGAGCTCGCCCGCCGCGCCGAGTTGCCGGCGATCCCGAAGCTCTATGTCATCCCCTCCAAGATGATGAACGCCTTTGCGGTCGGCCGCCGCGACGATGCCGCCATCGCCGTCACCGACGCGCTGGCCCGCACGCTCACGCCGCGTGAGCTGGCGGGTGTTCTGGCGCACGAAATCAGCCACATCGCCCATGAAGACGTGAAGGTCATGGCTTTCGCCGACATGGTGTCGCGCTTCACCTCGTTCATGTCGACGGTCGGCCTGTTTTCGCTGTTCTTCAATCTCTTCGGCGTGGCAGGCGGTTTCCGCCCCCAGGTGCCCTGGCTGGCTATTCTGGTGCTGCTTGCCGCGCCCACGGTCGGCGGGCTGTTGCAGATGGCCTTGTCGCGCACCCGCGAATTCGATGCCGATCTGGGGGCTGCGGCCTTGACCGGCGACCCTGACGGGCTCGCTTCAGCCCTGACCAAGCTCGAGCGCGCCCAAGGCCGCTTGTGGGAAAACATCCTTTTGCCGAGCGGCCGCATTCCCGACCCCTCCGTGCTGCGCAGCCATCCTCTGACGGCAACGCGCATCGCCCGGCTCAAGGCGCTCAGGAGCACCGAGATATCAGACG
The DNA here is from genome assembly GCF_056401815.1 of Aminobacter sp. P4_D5. NCBI lineage: Bacteria > Pseudomonadati > Pseudomonadota > Alphaproteobacteria > Hyphomicrobiales > Phyllobacteriaceae > Aminobacter > Aminobacter sp. P4_D5. The sequence goes on from NZ_JBFUIP010000091.1 coordinate 21,253, forward strand.
AGCTTGTGCCCCGCGGCACCGTTCCGCCCGCCCCACGCCCCTCGATGATCCCCAAGATTCGCGCCCATCCCGGCACTTATCTGCCGCACGGCGCGCGCGCCTACATCACCGCCGCCAACACCGATTTCGCCGACGACACCCGACCAGCCAGCGACGCACCGCTCAACCCGCCCGATGGTGGCCGCCCGCGCATCCGTGTCACGCGCGGCGGAGTGTGGTGGTGAGGGCTTGAGGTCGGACGTGGAGAGGTTTTCTACGATTGGAGATTTTTTGGAGCGCCTTAGCGCTCCTGAATCTTAATTTTGCCGGTCTCGATCCTTCGCACCCCCTCTGGCCTGCCGGCCATCTCCCCCACAAGGAGGGAGATTAGTCTCGTCGCCGGCGGCGCTCATCCGCCACCATCGTAGGGCTAAACCTTGCGATGTTGGCGACTAGACGCGGCACCGATGAAGGCGTGATCTCCCTCCTTGTGGGGGAGATGGCCGGCAGGCCAGAGGGGGGTGCGAAGGAACACGACCTATGGGATTTGCCTCATAAGGCACCCTCAACTGTCACCAACTGTCAGCAACCACCGTGGATAGCCACGCGCATTTCTCCACGCCCTGCAAAACCTCCCGTATCATTATCTCGCGATCTTCCACGGGACCCCGGTGCGCAC
>NZ_JBFUIP010000092.1:0-21651 GCF_056401815.1 Aminobacter sp. P4_D5
CTGGTTGCGGAACCACGTCGACTGCCGCTTGGAATATTGGCGCGTCGCGATCTTTGCACGCTCGATCGCCTCGTCGAAGCTCATCTCGCCGGCCATGGCGCCAGCCAACTCACGCACGCCGATCGCCTTCATCGCCGGCAGTTCCGGAGCAAGCCGCATGGCGGTGATCGCCTTCACCTCGTCCAGCGCGCCAAGCTCGATCATCTTGTCGAAACGCGCATCGATACGCTTGATCAGCAATTCGCGCTCGGGTTCGATCACAATGAAGCGCGCCGTGGCAATGTCGATCATCGGGTGCCCCTTGTCCGCCTGCCATTTCAGGATCGAGCGGCCTGAGGCCTCCAGCACCTCCAGCGCGCGCACGATGCGCTGGCCGTCGCTGGCCTTGAGCCTCATGGCCACCGCGCTGTCCACATTCATCAGCAACCGGTGCAGCATGGGGGCGCCCTCCTCATTGAGCCGCCAGCGCCAGCGATCGCGGATTTCGGTGGGAATTTCGGGCATTTCCGAAATTCCTTCGGCCAGGGCTCGAAAATAGAGCCCGGTCCCGCCGACGAAGATCGGCGGCTTTTCGACAAACAGCCCACTGTCGGCCAGCACCGCCACGTCGCGCAGCCAGCTGCCCGTCGAATAAGCTGTCGCCGGCGACACATGGCCGTAAAGGAAGTGGCGCACGCGCATGAGATCATCAGTGCTCGGCCGGGCCGTCAGCACGTTGAGCACGCTGTAGACCTGCATCGAATCGGCGTTGACGATCACCCCGCCGTCGCGCTCGGCAAGACGCAGCGCCAGCGCCGACTTGCCGCTGGCGGTCGGCCCGGCTATCAGGGTCGCGTTCTTGATGCGCCCCTCGCTTGTTCCGGAATTTTCGATGCCACTGATCGCCACGCTGATTTCCCACCCGGACCGCGCTCTGCTGGTGCCGTCCCTTGCCGATAAGGCCTCTCGCGCCCTTGGTGCAAGCGGCTTTGTTTGGCTGGACGAGGCCATTGCMTGCGACATCGCTTTGCCCGCTGGACTTTCTGCCGACGATGCACACGCCGCGCTCACTTCCACCCTTGCCAGCGAAGCCATCGATTTCGCTGTCCAGGACAACGCGAAGCGTAGGAAAAAGATCCTGATCGCCGACATGGATTCGACCATGATCGACCAGGAATGCATCGACGAACTCGCCGACGAGATCGGCGTCAAGGATCGCGTCGCCGACATCACCGCACGCTCGATGAATGGCGAGATCGCCTTCGAACCCGCCCTGCGCGAGCGCGTGGCGCTGCTCGCCGGTCTCGACGCCTCGGTCATCGACCGCATCATCGATATCAGGCTGACCCTTGCCTCGGGCGGCAAGACGCTGGTCGCCACGATGAAGGCGCATGGCGCTTACACAGCCTTGGTCTCCGGCGGCTTTGACGTCTTCACCTCGCGCATCGCCAAGATGATCGGCTTCGACGAAAACCGCGCCAATCACCTGATCGAGGCTGATGGCCGCCTCACCGGCAAGGTTTCCGAGCCGATCCTCGGCCGCGCTGCCAAGGCCGATGCGCTGAACGAGATTTCCGCACGCCTCGGCCTCACCCCGGACGATGCCATTGCAGTCGGCGACGGCGCCAACGACCTCGACATGATCCGCCTTGCAGGTTCTGGCATCGCCCTTCACGCCAAGCCGTCGGTGGCAGCGCAAGCAAAGATCCGTATCGACAATTCCGACCTCACCGCCCTGCTTTATCTCCAGGGCTACAGCCGCGCCGAGTTCGCATGATGAAAGAGATCCGCACCGAACGCCTGATTTTGCGCAACTGGGAAGAACGCGACCGCGCGCTCTTCCACCGCATCAATTCGGACGCGCAGGTTATGGAGTTCTTCGGCATGCGCCGCACCAGGGCGGAGAGCGACGAACTGTTCGACAAGCTTCGCGGCAACATCGACTGCGACGGCTTTGGCTTCAGCGCAGCCGAGATTGCCGCCACTGGAGAATGCATCGGCTTCGTCGGCATCAACCGCACCGACCTCGCACCCTTTATCCCCCGCGGCATGATGGAGATCGGCTGGCGGCTCGCGCCCGAATTCTGGGGCAAGGGCTACGTCACTGAGGCGTCCGAGGCCTTGCTCGCCTATTGCTTCGAGACGTTGAACCTCGACGAGGTCGTCTCCTTCGCGGTTTCGCACAACCATCGTTCGACCGCCGTCATGCAGCGCCTCGGCATGCGCCACGATATTGCGGGCGACTTCGACCATCCGCGCGTGCCTGACACGCACCCCGAGCTCAAGCGCCACGCGCTCTACCGGCTGTCGCAAGCCGAATGGCAGCAACGCAAAAAGGCGGCTAGGTAGCCGCCTTTTCTATGTCTTCAAAGACTTGTCCGAGTTTTCGGACTCAGTCCATGCGCAGCGTCACGAACCGCAACTCACCGGTCTTGGACGCCAGCATCAGCAAAGCGTTCTTGCGACCCTGTTCCTTGAGCGCAGCGATACGGTCCATCACCTCTTTCGGCATCGACACCGATTCCTGGGCGATTTCGGTGATCACCTCGCCGGCAACGATACCGCGCTCGGCTGCGGCCGAGTCCTTTGCGACTGATGTCACCACGACACCGGAAACTTCGGCGGCAATGCCAAACTTGGCGCGCGTGTCGTCGTTGAGTTCGCCGATGGTCATGCCGAGCACGCTGGTCGGTGCAACCACGGCACCCTTGTCGGCACCTTCGGCGGGCTTGGTGGCTTCGCCCTCGGCCAGTTTCTCGCCGTCCTCGAGCCGGCCGAGCGTCACCTTGACTGTCTGCTCGACGCCCTTGCGCACGATCACCACATCGACAGCCTTGCCCACCGGGCTTTCGGCAACCACCCGCGGCAGGTCACGCATCTCGACGATGTCCTTGCCGTCGAACTTGATGACCACGTCGCCAGGCAGGATTTGTCCCTTGTCGACGGGCCCGCCCTTGATAATGCCGGCAATCAGCGCGCCCTTGGCGGTGGCCATGCCGAGGCTTTCGGCGATATCGTCGGTCACCGGCTGGATGCGCACGCCAAGCCAGCCACGACGCGTCTCACCGAATTGCTTGAGCTGATCGACAACGCCGGCCGCGATCTCGGATGGAATGGAAAAACCGATACCGATCGAGCCGCCCGACGGCGAAATGATCGCCGTGTTGATGCCGATCACCTCGCCAAACATKTTGAACAGCGGCCCCCCCGAATTGCCGCGATTGATCGCGGCGTCGGTCTGGATGAAATCGTCATATGGGCCCGAATTGATGTCGCGATTACGCGCCGACACGATGCCCAGGGTCACCGTACCGCCGAGGCCGAACGGGTTGCCGATCGCCATCACCCAGTCGCCGATCCGCATCTTGTTGGAATCGCCGAACTTCACCGCCGTCAGCTTCTTGGCCTTCGGATCGATCTTCAGCACCGCGATATCGGTCTTGGTGTCGGTGCCGACCAGCGTGGCTTTCAGCTTCGAGCCATCGGAAAAATTCACCTCGATCTCGTCGGCGTCGGCAATGACGTGGTTGTTGGTGACAACGATGCCCTGCTCGGCATCGACGATGAAGCCGGAACCGAGCGATTGCACCTTCTGCGAGCCGCCATTGTCCTGGCCTCCGCGGTTCTTGAAGAACTCGTCGAAGAAATCCTGGAACGGCGAGCCTTCCGGCAGTTGCGGCATCGGAACGGCGTTCTCGCCCTCTCCGCCCTTCACCGTCTGCGACGTCGAGATGTTGACGACCGCGCCAAGCAGGCCTTCGGCGAGGTTGGCGACCGATTCCGGCCCTTGCGCCAAGGCAGGTGTCACGAAGGATGGCACCGCTATGGCACCAATCATCAGCGCCGTGGTGGCGGCCAGAGAGGCCTTTCGCATGGCGCGCAAAAGGGGCGTGGAAATCATCAGGGAAGCCTCCCAGGGCTGTCTTGTCATTGATCGCGCCGGGCCGTCCGAACGCGAAGCGTCATGATGAAAACAAATAAGGCCTGTTTGCGGCCAATGCTACCGGCACGGAATAATTCATCCGTTATCCCCGGATGAGCCAGACGACGCCGACACCGATGACGATCGCGGCAAGGCCCACAGTCCTGAGCAGGGCGTCAGGCATTTCAGTCACCTGCGCCGCCATCTTCTTGACGGCGGAAGGAAAGCCGCCATAGACCAGGCCCTCGAAAACGAGAACCAGGCCTATGGCGACGATAAAGTCCTGCACTGCTTAGTTGCTGGTGCTGGGGGCTGCGACGCCGGCCGAGGGGGCTGGCGTTGCCTTGGCTGCCGGTGCTTTGCCGCTTTCCGGGTTGCGGAAGTAGCGGAAGAACTCCGATTCCGGCGACAGCACCATTGTCGTGCCGTCGGCATTCAACGCCGTGCCGTAGGCGCTCATCGACCGGTAGAAGTCGAAGAACTCAGGATCGCGGTTGAAGGCATCGGCGAACACGGCGGAGCGCTGGGCTTCGCCTTCACCGCGCAGGATTTCCGATTCCTTTTGCGCTTCGGCGACAGTCTCGACCACTTCGCGGTCGGCACGGGCGCGGATGCGCTGTGCCGCTTCCCGGCCGCGTGCCCTCAGCCTTTCGGCCTCGGCCAGACGTTCGGCCTTCATGCGGTCATAGGTCTGCTGCGACACCTCGGCGGTCAGATCCGTACGGCGGATGCGGACATCCTGGATCTCGAGGCCAAGCGATGTCGCGTCAGGCTGCAACTGATCGCGAACCTCGCGCATCATTGCCGCACGCTCTTCCGAGAGCGCGGCTTCAAAGCCGCGCACACCGTAGACCCGGCGCAGGGCCGCATCGAAGCGGGTACGAAGGCGCTGTTCGGCCAGTTCCACGCTACCCGAGACGGTCTGTCGGAACTTGCGGGCATCGTTGATGCGATAGGCGATGAAGGCATCGACATCGTAGAACTTGCCGCCCGAGACCTGGACGCGAATGTCATCAAGGTCGAGCCGCATGACGCGGTCCTCGATGACCTGTACGTTGTCGGCCTCGAACATCGAGAACGGTGCCTTGAAGTAGATGCCGGGCTCGGTTTTGACGTCGACGATTTCGCCGAAGCGCAGCACGATGACCTGCTGGCGTTCATTGACCACGAAGATCGACGACCAGATCAGAATCAGGACGATTACGGCGAAGACGCCGATGATGGGGAGACGATTTGACATTACTTGCCTCCCGCCGCGGCCGGAGCGCGCTTCTGCAGTTCAGGTAGCGGCAGATAGGGCACCACGCCCTGCCCGTTGCCTTGCTCGACGATCACCTTGCTGGAGCCCTGCAGCACCTTTTCCATGGTCTCGAGATAGAGACGCTTGCGGGTCACGTCAGGCGCCTTGGCATATTCGTCATAGACCGAGATGAAGCGCTGGGCCTCACCTTCGGCTTCCTGGACGACGCGGTTCTTGTAGGCGGCCGCGTCTTCGCGCACCTGAGCCGCTTCACCGCGCGCCTGGCCGAGCTTCTGGTTGGAATACTGGTTGGATTCCTCGACGAAGCGGTCCTCGTCCTGTTCGGCACGCTGCACTTCATCGAATGCATCGGCAACTTCGCGCGGCGGTGCCGCGTCCTCGATCGAAATCGCGTTGACTGAAAGGCCAGCGCCATAGTCGTCAAGCGTCGCCTGGATGATGTCGCGCACGCCTGAAGCGATACCCTGGCGGTCGTCGCGGAAGATGTCCTGCGCCGGCCGGCGCCCGACCACTTCGCGCATCGCGCTTTCGGCGATCTGGCGAACCATGATGTCGGGTTCGGAGACGTTGAACAGATAGGCCTCCGGGTTGGAGACCTGATAGGCGACGGAGAACTTCACGTCGACGATGTTCTGGTCGCCCGAAAGCATCAGGCCCGAAGACGTATTGCCACGAACTTCGCCGATGTCGACAAGCTTTTCAGCCGTATTGACCTTCTCGACAGTCTCGATCGGCCACCAATGGAAGTGCAGACCTGGCTGCGACAGTTCCTGCTTGGGCTTGCCGAAACGCAGTTCAACGGCGAGTTCGTCAGGCTGCACGGTGTAGATCGACTGGAACGCCCAGAACGCGATCAATCCCGCGCCGATCAGGCCAAACAGCACGGCGCTCGAGCCGCTGCCACCCGGAAGCGCGCGCTTGAGCTTGTCTTGGCCCCTGCGAATGATGTCTTCGAGATCGGGAGGAGAACCCTGCGGTCCGCTTGGTCGCGGTCCTTGCCCCCATGGGCCACCGCCGCCCCCGCCACCGCTGCCGCCGCCCCATGGGCCGCCGCCGCCTCCATTTTGATTGTTCCAGGGCATGAATGTCCTTTCAACTACGAAACAATGGCGGCCGCGCCTGAGACGGCCGCTTAATTACTGACACCATCTATAGTGATGCGAGCAAGCGCTTTCAACGCGACGGCACGTAAGTGCCTCTGATTTCACTACATATGTATGAAGCCGTGCCCTCAATGCACCTCGCGGCGCTTCTCGTAAACTGTGTAGCGTGTCGCATGGCTGTCTTTCTCGCCTGCGGGAAAGTCCTGCGAGCTTGCGACAGCCCAGATGCTCGGCTCGATCGCGGGAAAGCGCGTGTCGCCGTCAGGGCTGGCCAGCACATGGGTGACGTGCAGCCGGTCCGCCAGCGGCAGCGCCTGGCGGTAGATTTCGCCACCGCCGATCACGCAGATTTCATTGGCGCCCGGCATGCAGCGGCCCTTGGCTATGGCCAAGGTGATGGCGTCTTCGACCGACTGCACCGTTTCCGCACCATCGATTCGGTAGCTTGGATCGCGGCTCACGACGATGTTGAGCCGGCCCGGCAACGGCTTGCCAATGCTCTCATAGGTCTTGCGCCCCATGATGATCGGCTTGCCCATCGTATCGGCCTTGAAGCGCTTGAGATCGCTCGACAGCTTCCATGGCAGGCCATTATCCCGCCCGATCACGCCGTTTTCGGCAATCGCCACATAGATCGCAACGTCCATCCGCCGCCCTTCCCGTTCCAGACGAATCTCCCGCCCGGCCTGTCATCTCTGGGTATCGTAAGGCTGCAGGATCAGAATATCGACATCGCGCTCTGGATAATAATCCTCGGCGCTCATCTCGAAGGTCGTTGGACCCGTCTTCTTCACCCCAGTCCCACAAAAGCTGACGATGTTGGCTGGACCGCCCTTGTCGATGGTCAGCTTGAATTTGCCGATGGTGCCGAGCGCCCAATTGCCACCGGTCGTCAGCACATACGAAACCCGGCTCTCGCTATAGGGCGGATAGCCGTCGGTGGACACCTTCGCCGCCTTGGCCACCGCACGCTCGAACCCTTCGTCGAGGCAGTACTTGGCTTTATAGTCGTCATATTCGCCCTGGAATTTACCATCCGTGAAAAAGCTGACGCCAGCCGTGCCGCCAACGCTCGGCTTGTAGCTATGCGCCACCTTCACCGGCTTCCCCGCAGGAAACGTCGCCTTCCACCAATAGGCCGAGCGCAGCTTCCAGAACGGCTCGCGCACGCGTTTCATGCCCGTGCCGTCGTCATATTCGCTGATGGTGATGATGCCGCGGTTCTGCCAATCGTCGGCAACCTCGTCCTTGAGCTTTTCCAGTGCCTTGTAGGTCACCTCGCCGAACGGCAGGAACGGTATGCCATTGGCTACCAGATCGGCTGAGATATCCACCTCTGCGGCGAATGCGTTGTGCTGGAGTTCGGGCATTATGTCCTTGCCGTCGATCGAAACCGAAAAGCCGAGAAAATTGTCGCTGGTCTCATCGGGCACGCCGGTCATCCAATCCGGACTGCCATCGATGTCGGGCATCGGAAACGCCACGACTGTTTCGATATCCTTGTCCGAATTGTTGCGGAAGACATAGTCGACCTTGACCTTGTCCATCGAGATGAACAGGTCCTCGCTCTCCATGGCGATCTGGTCGGTGCGGCCGAGGATCAGCCCGCCGGTGCCGAGTTCCGCCGTCGAGTCGTTGGCCGATGCTGGTGCCGCCAAAAACAACCCTGCGGCAACGAACCAGGACCGCAGGCACATTGAGCTAATCGCCGACATTCGCCCTTCTCCTCCCAGCCAAACCCGCTCCGCGCAAAACGATTTTATTTTGGCGAGGCAGCGCAGTCCAGACCGGCCATATCGCCGATACTAAAGCTTGGCCTTGGTGCTGCGTGGCGTGGCCAGCAAAATGCTGGTCTCGCTTCCGGTAATGCCGGGGATGAGCCTGATCCGGCGCAACACGGCATCGAAATCCGTCAGCGTCGACGTCCCCAGTTCGACCACGAGATCCCAGCGCCCGTTGGTCGTGTGGATTTGCGACACCTCCGAAAAACCGCCCAGCACTCGGATCACCCGGTCGGAAACGTGCCCTTCGATTTCGATCAGCATGATGCCACGAACGGCCTGGCCAACAGCCTCGGCACGCAGGATGACGGTATAGCCGATAATGTCGCCGGACTTCTCCAGACGCTCCATGCGCGTGCGCACCGTGGCGCGCGAAACGCCCAGATCAACCGCCAGATCGGAGATGCTGCGCCGACCCTGATGGCGGAGCAGCGTTACCAGCCTTTTGTCCAAATCGTCCATCTTGGTTCCATTTTGCTCAATATGGCCTTCATATTGCACAATTCTCATATCAGATGTGTCACTTCAAGCGCTTCAATTTGCCAGGCCAGGGCTGTTCAATGCGCGTTCATTTCACATGGACGGCAACGAATGCACTGCAAGATTTTGGGCGCACCGGTTCAGGACGGAGCCGGCCGCATGGGCTGCGAGATGGGGCCAAGCGCCCTGCGCACTGCGGGTCTCGCCGCGGCACTGACRGAACTGGGCCACAGCCTGACCGATCTCGGCACGGTGGTTCCCCAGCCTGTCCAGGTCGCCGAACACAACAACCAGGCGCTGAAATCGCTACCGGAAATTGCCGCTTGGACGGCTGCCATCGCCGAAGCTGCCTATGCCGCCAGCGCCGACGGCATGCCCATTTTCTTGGGCGGCGATCACAGCATCAGCGCCGGTACCCTTTCCGGCGTTGCCCGCCGTGCAGCAGAGCAAGGCCGGCCGCTTTTTGTGCTCTGGCTCGACGCGCATCCGGATTTCCACACGCTCGACACGACCGCCAGCGGCAATCTGCATGGCGTGCCGCTCGCCTATGCCAGCGGGCTTCCGGGTTTCGACGGCTATTTTCCCACCCTTTCTGCTAAGGTCGACCCCAAGCGCATCTGCACGCTCGGCATCCGCAGCGTCGACCCCGCCGAGCGCCAGGCGCTGATGCAGGCAGGCGTCACAGTTCATGACATGCGCACGATCGACGAATATGGCATCGCCCCGCTGCTGCGGGCCTTCCTCGAACGCGTCGCGGCGGAGAACGGGCTCCTGCATGTCAGCCTCGACGTCGATTTCCTCGACCCCTCGATCGCGCCCGCCGTCGGCACCACAGTGCCGGGCGGCGCCACGTTCCGCGAAGCGCATCTGGCGATGGAGATGCTGCATGACAGCGGCCTCGTCTCCAGCCTCGATCTCGTCGAACTCAATCCATTCCTCGACGAACGCGGGCGCACCGCAAGCCTGATGGTCGACCTTACGGCGTCGCTGATGGGCCGCCGCATCATGGACCGCCCGACAAGGAGCTTCTGATGACTATCCCAAACCTCAACATCGTTCCCTTTGTCAGCGTCGACAACATGATGAAGCTGGTCCTGGAAGTCGGCGTCGACCGTTTGCTCACCGAGCTCGCCGGCTACATCGAAGAGGATTTCAAGCGCTGGGAGCTGTTCGACAAGACACCCCGGCTTGCCTCGCACAGCCATGACGGCGTCATCGAACTGATGCCGACCAGCGACGGCCAGCTCTATGGCTTCAAATATGTCAACGGCCACCCCAAGAACACGCGCCAGGGCCGCCAGACCGTAACCGCCTTTGGCGTGCTCGCCGATGTCGGCTCGGGCTACCCGATGCTGCTGACCGAGATGACCATTCTGACTGCCTTGCGCACCGCCGCAACCTCGGCGGTCGCGGCAAAATATCTGGCGCCGAAAGGCTCCGACACCATGGCGATCATCGGCAACGGCGCCCAGTCGGAATTCCAGGCATTGGCCTTCAAGGCGCTGCTCGGCGTCAACAAGCTGCGCCTGTTCGACATCGACATCGAGGCAAGCCGCAAATGCGCGCGCAATCTCGACGGGCTCGGCTTCGAGATCACCATCTGCAAAACCGGCCAGGAAGCGGTGGAAGGATCGCAGATCATCACCACCGTCACCGCCGACAAGCAGAATGCGACGATCCTCACCGACAACATGGTCGGATCAGGCGTTCACATCAATGCCGTCGGCGGCGATTGCCCCGGCAAGACGGAACTGCACAGCGACATCCTTTTGCGTTCTGAAATCGTTGTCGAGTACCCGCCACAAACACGCATAGAAGGCGAGATCCAGCAGCTCGACGCCAATCATCCGGTCATCGAACTCTGGCAGGTGATCACGGGGCAGGCCACAGGCCGCAAGGACGAGCGGCAGATCACGCTGTTTGATTCGGTTGGGTTTGCGATTGAGGACTTCTCGGCACTTCGCTATGTCCGCGACAAGCTTCGCACCACCAGGCGTTACGAAGAACTTGACCTGCTTGCCGACCCGGACGAGCCTCGCGATCTGTTCGGTATGCTGTTGCGCCATCAAAAAACGCTGGCGTAAGCGGCTAGCCTGCCCCGATCTCGCTGATCAGCGCGCTGGTTTGGCGAGCGATCGTCATCTCCTCATTGGTGGCGATCACCCGGACCTCGATCTTGCTCTCGGCCTGACTGATGAGGTCGCCTGGCTTCGACGGATCAAGCGTTACGCCCAACCAGCCAAGACGATCGCAGACTGCTTTTCTTATTTCGCCGGCATGCTCGCCGACACCGCCGGTGAAGACCAGAAGCTCAAGGCCCTGGAGCGTACTGGCCATCGCCGCGATGTTGCGTGCGATACTGAAGACAAACAGGTCGAGCGCTTCGGCGGCACGCGGATCGTCGCTGGCGAGCAGCACGCGTGTGTCTCCCGAAATGCCTGATACACCGAGCAGACCGGAGCGACGGTAGAGCAGTTGCTCGACTTCATTGACCGACAATCCCAGGGCCTCCTGAAGATACAGGACAATGCCCGGATCGATCGCCCCGGATCGCGTCGCCATCATCAACCCATCCAGGGCTGTGAAGCCCATGGTCGTATCCCGGCTTTTGCCGTTGACCATCGCGCACAGACTGCACCCGCTGCCCAGATGCGCAACGACCGTTTTCTTGGCTAGTAGCTCCGGTGCGATTTCGCCCAGTTGGCGGGCAATGAACTCGTAGGACAGGCCGTGAAAGCCGTAGCGTCGCAATCCCATCTCTTCATATTCGCGCGGAATGGCATAGCGGCTGGCAGGCGGTGCGAGCGTGCTGTGGAATGCCGTGTCGAAACAGCCGATCTGCAATAAGTCCGGCCGCAGCTTGGCCAACGCCCTTACCGGTCCCAGGCTAGCCGGCTGATGCAGGGGCGCAATCGGCGTCAGCGCGTCCAGCGCCGCGATGACCTCATTCGTCAGATGAACGGGGGCTGTGAAGCGGCTACCGCCATGCACGATACGATGCCCGACCGCGTCAATTTGCTCGCCACCGAGCAGCGGATCTAGAAAACCGAAAAGCTCGCCCAGCAATACGCCCGTCGACCTGTCGGGAAGGCTCAACGGCCGGTCGGCAAGAACGCCTCCACCTGCGTCCTTGGCCGAAAAGCGCGGCGTGTCGGCCAAGCCATCGAAGACGCCTCGCATCAGAGGCTCAACCTCGCTGTTCGACACGGCCTTGAACACGCCGAACTTGAGGCTGGATGAGCCAGCATTGAGAGCCAGAATGACCATCGGCTTTAGTTGCGCCAGGCCCAGTCGCGCACCTCGGGCATGTCTTCGCCATGCTCGCGCACGAACCGCCAGTGTTCGGCCAGCTTGTCTTCGAAGTGGCGCTTGGCTTTCGCCCCGTCAGCTCCCAGATCGCCGATCCTGTCGATCGCCTCGATGGCGAGATGATATCGGTCCGTCTCGTTGAGCACCGCCATGTCGAACGGGGTGGTCGTCGTGCCCTCCTCCTTGAACCCGCGAACGTGGAAACTGTCGTGGTTGTGGCGCCGGTAGGTCAGGCGGTGGATGAGGTATGGATAGCCGTGATAGGCGAAAATCACCGGCCTGTTGCCTGTAAACAAGGCGTCGAACGCATCGTCCGCCAGCCCGTGCGGATGCTCGCTGTTCGGCTGCAGCGTCATCAAGTCGACGACGTTGACGACGCGTATCCCCAAATTGGGCAGCGCGCTCCGCAGCAGGTCTACTGCAGCCAGCGTTTCCAGGGTCGGCACGTCGCCAGCGCAGGCCATGATCACATCAGGCTCGCCTTCTCCGCGCTCAGTCCCCGCCCAATGCCAAATGCCGGCACCCGCCTCGCAATGAGCGATGGCATCAGCCATGTTCAGCCATTGCGGCTGCGGCTGCTTGCCGGCAACGATGACGTTGATGCGGTCATAGGTGCGCAAGCAGTGATCGGTGACCCAAAGCAGCGTGTTCGCATCTGGCGGCAGGTAGATGCGCACGATGTCCGCCTTCTTGTTGGCGACCAGATCGACAAAGCCCGGATCCTGATGGCTGAAGCCGTTGTGATCCTGCCGCCAGACATGGGAGGTCAAAAGATAGTTCAGCGAGGCGACCGGCCGCCGCCAGGCCAGCCCGCGTGAAACCTTGAGCCATTTGGCGTGCTGGTTGAACATCGAGTCGACGATGTGGATGAAGGTTTCGTAGCAGGAAAAAAAGCCGTGCCGACCGGTCAGCAGATAGCCTTCCAGCCAGCCTTGGCAGAGATTTTCACTCAGCACCTCCATCACCCGGCCGTCATGCGCCAGATGCTCGTCATAAGGCTCGATGCCTTCCATCCACACCCGGTTGGTTACATCGAAAACGTCGTCGAGACGGTTGGAGGCGGTTTCGTCGGGCCCCATCAGCCGGAAATTGCGCGTCTCGGCGTTGAGCACCATCACCTGTCGCAGCAGGCGTCCCATGGCGCGCGTTGCCTCTGACGTGACGCCGCCGGGAGTAGCGACCTCGACGGCGAGCGAACGAAAATCCGGAAGCACGAGGTCGCGCTTGAGCAATCCGCCATTGGCGTGCGGGTTGGCGCCCATCCGGCGCTTGCCCTTCGGCGACAGCGCCTGCAGGTCCTCGTTCAACCGTCCCTCTTCGTCGAACAGCTTTTCAGGTCTGTAGCTGCGCATCCACGCTTCGAGCAGCTTGAGGTGACCGGCATCCTTTCTCGGGTCGGAGATCGGCACCTGATGCGCGCGCCAAAAACCCTCGACCTTCTTGCCGTCGACCTCCTTCGGTCCGGTCCAGCCCTTGGGGCTGTGCAGCACGATCATCGGCCAGTGCGGCCGATCGGAATTGCCGGCACTGCGCGCCATCGCCTGAATCTCGGTGATGCGCTTGAGCGCGAAGTCGAGCGTCGCCGCCATCTGCCGATGCATGTCTTCGGGATCATCGCCTTCGACGAACAGCGGCTCATGGCCATAGCCACGCAGCAGGCTGTCCAGCTCCGACTTCTCCATCCGAGCCAGGATCGTCGGATTGGCAATCTTGTAGCCGTTGAGATGCAGGATCGGCAGCACCGCACCGTCATGCACCGGGTTCAGGAACTTGTTCGAGTGCCACGAAGCCGCGAGCGTTCCGGTTTCAGCTTCGCCATCGCCAATGACACAGGCAACGACGAGGTCAGGATTGTCGAATGCCGCGCCATAGGCATGCACAAGCGCATAGCCGAGTTCACCGCCCTCATGGATGGAGCCGGGCGTCTCAGGGGCCACGTGGCTGGGAATACCGCCAGGAAAGGAGAACTGGCGGAAAAGCCTGCGTATCCCGTCGATATCGCGGCCGATCTCCGGATAAATTTCGCTGTAGCTGCCTTCGAGATAGGTATTGGCGACCATGCCGGGTCCACCGTGACCAGGGCCGCAGACATAGATCATGTCGAGGTCGCGCGCTTGGATGACCCGGTTGAGATGGGCATAGATGAAGTTGAGGCCGGGTGTCGTGCCCCAATGTCCAAGCAGTCTCGGCTTGATGTGCTCGGGTTTCAGCGGCTCGCGCAGCAACGGATTGTCGAGAAGATAGATCTGGCCGACCGAGAGATAGTTCGCCGCCTGCCAGTAGCGGTGGATCAGTTCCAATTCCTTGGCTTCGATCGTGTCTTGTCCACGGCCCGGAGCGACTTGTCCCATTGCAGTCCCCTTGCATGCATTCAGGAGGCGTAAGACGAACGTTTCCGGACGATAGGGCATCGACTGCGAGACGTCATGTCAATTGTCCCGCCCTGCCTCGGCAACCTTACAAAAGCGTATTGCACCGGCGAGGCGCCGGTAATGTCACAATGCGATGGTGAACTGGGCGGTGGCCGCCGTCGCGTGCAAGGAGAATTCTCGACATGATTCGGACCGCAATCCTGTCGAGCCTTCTTGCCTCATTTACGACGGCGGCCTGCACCCTCGCCGCCATGCCCTTGGCCGTGGCCGCCGAAATGCCGGTGCAAGCCGAGAAAAACCCGCCGGGCGATATTCCCGACACCCAGGTCTTCATCGATTACACGTCCAAGGACGGCTACGTGCTCAAGGTGCCTGAGGGCTGGGCGCGAACCGACATGCCGGCAGGCGCACGTTTCGTCGACAAGCTCGACGGTGTCGTGGTCACACTGTCCGACACAGGCGTGCCACCGACGGTCGACAGTGTGCGCACGGATTATCTGCCACAGCTGCAAAAGCAGGAGCGTGCCGTCAAGATCGACACAGTCAAGGCGGTCAAGCTGCCTGCGGGCAACGCCATCCGGATCGCTTACAGCTCGAACTCCGAACCCAACCAGGTCACTTCCAAGCAGGTTCGCCTCGAAAACCAGCGTTTTCTCTATTTCAGGGATGCCAAGCTCGTGGCGCTTGAGCTTTATGCGCCACTCGGTGCCGACAATGTCGACCAATGGAAGCTGATGTCGGAATCGTTTCAGTGGCGCTGAGATGGGCGTCCTTGCCGCACACGAACTCTATCGCTTCTACCATGTCGGCAACGATGAGACCGCAGCCCTTCGCGGGGTCAGCCTTTTCCTGTCGCCTGGTGAAATGGTGTCGGTCGTCGGCCCGTCGGGCAGCGGAAAATCCACGCTTCTGGCCTGCCTGACAGGCCTCGACGAGCCCGACGGTGGCTACGTCATGATCGGCGAGCAGCGCCTGACACGCCGTCCCGAAGCAGAACGGGCGGCCATCAGGGCGGCGAATTTCGGCATCCTGCAACAGTCCGGCAATCTGTTCCAGCACCTGACGGTTGGCGAAAACATCTGGCTGTCGATGCTTCTGGCCGGCAAGACCGACCAGCGGCGGCTCGACGCGTTGTTGCAGGCTGTCGGGCTTTCCCAGCGCGCGCAAAACTACCCGTCGCAACTCTCCGGCGGCGAAACCGCACGTGCGGGCCTTGCGGCGGCACTCGCCGCCGACCCGCCAGTGCTGGTCGCCGACGAACCGACGGCCGAGATCGACAGGGACTCCGAGCAACGCCTGCTCGAGCATTTCGAAGTCAGGCGGGTTGCCGGCAAGGCGACGCTGATCGCGACACACAGCGCAGCGCTCGCCGCGCGCGCCGATCGCATCATCCATCTTGCCGATGGGCGGATCGACAATGGTTGAGCCGCTCGTCGTCACCTCAGGCATCTCCAGAAGCTCCGCCGACGGCGTGCACGACAAGCTCGTGGTTCTTGATGACATCAACTGCCGCATAGATGCAGGCGACCGCATCGCGCTTGTCGGTGCCTCGGGCAGCGGCAAGACCACGCTGCTGCACCTCTTGGGTGGGCTCGATGCGCCTTCGTCCGGCGCGATCATGTGGCCGGCGCTCGGCACACGCGCCATGCTGCGGCCTGGCAAGGTGGCGTTCGTGTTCCAGACGCCCAGCCTGTTTCCGGCACTGACAGTGTTGCAGAATGTCGGCCTGCCGCTGGTCTTGATGGAGAGCAACGACGATGTCGACGGCAAGGCGGCGGCAGTCCTCGAGCGATTCGAGCTGTCCGAGCTTGCCCAAAAGCTGCCCGAGGAGCTTTCCGGCGGCCAGGCCCAGCGGGTCGCCATGGCGCGCGCGCTCGTCACCGGCCCACGCCTGGTGCTCGCCGACGAGCCTACCGGCCAGCTCGACAGTGCCACCGCACAGCATTTCATCGATCTCACCATAGATTTCATTCGCAACACCGGTGCCGCGCTGGTCATTGCGACCCATGACGAGGCGGTGGCTGAACGAATGAGCCTGCGCTGGTCGATCGATCGGGGCAGGCTTTCCCATCCCGCCGAGCCGCAACGGAGGCGCGCGTGAACCACCTCTGGCTGCTTGGCCTCCTGCGCCGGCGCTACGGGCGTCTTCTGGGTGCCGCAGCAGGTATTGCGGTGACCGTCGCACTGCTAGCCGCCCTGTCGACGTTCCTCGCTCAAAGCAGCAGCTCGATGACGCGCCGCGCGGCATCTGGCGTGCCGATCGACTGGCAGGTCGAAACGGTGCCCAGCGCCGATCTCAACTTGATCCGTGATGCTGTCGGCAAATCCGCGGCGGTCTCTGCCATGAGGCAGGTGCTTTACGCCGGCACGGATGGGCTCGAGGCCAGTGCTGGCGGCACGGTGCAAACGACCGGTCCCGGCAAGGTAATCGCCTTCGACGAAGGCTACCTCACGGATTTTCCGCAAGAAGTCCGGCTTCTGTCGGGCAGCGCGAGCGGCGTGTTGGCCGCGCAGCAGACCGCAGCCAACCTGCATGTCGCCCCCGGCGACATGGTCACCATCAAGCGGGTCGGGCTGCCGCCGGTCACCGTCAAGCTCGACGGCGTGGTCGAACTGCCCGATGCCGACGCGCTGTTCCAGGGTGTGGGCCTGCCGCCGCAGGCTGCTCCGCAGGCACCACCTGATAATGTGCTCATCGTGCCTGTCGACGAATGGCAGCGGATATTTGCGCCGCAGCAGGCCACGCGGCCAGATACGACGCGCACGCAGCTTCACGTCAAGCTGGACCATGGCCATCTGCCCGCAAGGCCGGCCGACGCCTGGACAATGGTGACAGGTGCCGCCCGAAACCTTGAAGCAGCCGTGGCCGGGCAAGCGCTGGTCGCCAACAACCTTGGCGCCCGCCTTGATGCGGTACGCAGCGATTCGCTTTATGCGGCGGTGCTGTTCTTGTTTCTCGGCGTGCCCGGCGTGGCCCTTGCCTGCCTGCTGACCTTCGCGGTTGCCTCGACCGGAGCGGGTCATCGCCGGGCCGAACAGGCCCTGCTCAGGGTCCGTGGCGCAAGCGTGCGCCGTATCCTGTTGCTGACCTCGGCCGAAGCGCTTCTGGTCGCGGCCGTCGGCATAACGCTCGGCCTGGTCATGGCGCAGCTTTTCGCGCGGCTGCGCTTCGGCGGTGACGCCCGGCTTGGCGTCGCAGCCCTTGTGCTGTCGGTGGCGGTCGGCCTCGCGCTCACACTCGTTGCCTTCCTCACCCCAGCTTGGCGCGACAGCCGCGGCCTGAGTGTCAGCGCCTCGCGGCGCACCGTCGGCCGCGCCGGCTCGCCGCTGTGGAAACGCCATTGGCTCGATGTCGTCCTGCTTTTGGGCGCGCTGCTGTTTTTCTGGCAGTCAGCCAGATCAGGCTACCAGGTCGTACTGGCGCCCGAGGGCGTCGCCGCCACGTCGGTCGACTACAACGCCTTCATCGCCCCCGCTTTGTTCTGGATCGGCTCGGCGCTGCTGGCGATCCGCATCTCGGCGCGGATCATAGGCGGCAATGGCACGTTGCTGAAACTTCTGATCCGGCCGGTGGCGGGCAGGCTGTCGACGGTCGTTGCGGCAGCTCTGTCGCATCAGTCTCGGCGGATCACCCATGGCATCGCGATGACCGCGCTCGCCGTCTCCTTTGCGGTGTCGACGGCGGTCTTCAACACCACCTACAACGCCCAGGCCCGGTCGACGCCGAACTGACAAATGGCTCCGATGTCACCGTCTTCGGCACCGCCACCCATCCGGCCGGTGCCAGGCTGACACAGCTCGCCGCCCTGCCCGATGTGGTGGCAGCAGCGCCGATGCAGCACCGCTTCGCCTATGTCGGTGCCGACCTGCAGGATCTCTACGGCATCGACCCGGTGGCGATCGATGACGCGACCGATTTCCCTGACGCCTATTTCGCCGGCGGCAAGGCTGCCAATGTGCTGGCCACCCTTGCCGAAACGCCGAACGGCGTGCTTGTGTCGCAAGAAACCGTGCAGGATTTCCAGCTCTCCGTCGGCGACACCATCAATCTGAGACTGATGAACATTGCCGACCACCAGTATCATCCGGTTCCGTTCACATTCATCGGTGTGACGCGCGAGTTCCCGACCGCGCACCGAAGGACTCATTCCTCGTCGCGAATGCCGCCTACATCGCCAAGACGACCGGCGCGGACGCCAGCGACTATGTGCTGATGCGGGCAAAAGGCGATCCGGCGGCCCTCGCCCACGCCGCCTCTGCGGCGCTGGCAAACGATCCGGCTTTGCAAGTCAAGGATGTCGGTTCAGCCGCCCACATCATCGGCTCCGGCCTGACGGCTCTCGATCTGTCGGGCCTCACCGCGATCGAGCTCGCTTTTGCGCTCGGTATGGCGGTCGCGGCTGCCGGCCTGATGCTCGGGCTGGGCTTCCTCGACCGGCGTCGCAGTTTCGCGATCCTTACGGCTATCGGGGCAAAACCGCACCAGCTCGCGGCATTCCTGTGGGGCGAAGGCCTGCTGGTGGCCGTGGGCGGGCTCGTCTTCGGCCTGCTCTCAGGCCTCACCATGGCCTGGATGCTGGTCAAGCTGCTGACTGGTGTGTTCGACCCGCCACCGGAAGCCCTGGCTATCCCGGCAAGCTATCTGGCTTTGGTGCTGGTGCTTTTGCTGGCATCGATCGCCGCTGCCGTACTGATGACCCGCAACGTCGGCCGGGCCAAGGCGGCGGAACTGCTGCGCGACCTCTAAGAGCCGCGCCTACACCGCAATCGGGGCGCGGATCGTCGCGTCGGCGATATAGTTCTCCAGCCGGAAATCCTCGAAGCGGAAGGCAAACAGGTCCTTCACTTCAGGGTTGATCCACATCGTCGGCAGCGCCTTGGGCGTGCGAGAAAGCTGCTCGCGCGCTTGGTCGAAATGATTATGGTAGATATGCGCATCGCCCAGCGTGTGGACAAAATCGCCGGGCTTCAGCCCCGTCACCTGCGCAACCATCATCGTCAAAAGCGCGTAAGACGCGATGTTGAATGGCACTCCCAGGAAGATGTCGGCCGAGCGTTGGTAGAGCTGGCACGACAGCTTGCCGTCCGAGACGTAGAACTGGAACAGGCAATGGCATGGCGGCAGCGCCATGGCGTCCACCTCCTCGGGATTCCACGCCGAAACGATCAGCCGCCGCGAATTCGGGTTCTTGCGGATCTGGTTCAGGAGAACCGCGATCTGGTCGATCTCGCCGCCATCGCGCGTCGGCCACGACCGCCACTGCTTGCCATAGACCGGGCCGAGGTCGCCGTTTTCGTCGGCCCACTCGTCCCAGATCGTCACGCCATTGTCGTTGAGGTACTTGATGTTGGTGTCGCCGGCGAGAAACCACAACAGCTCGTGGATGATCGACTTGAGATGCAGCTTCTTGGTGGTGACGACAGGAAAGCCCTTCGCCAGGTCGAAACGCATCTGATGGCCGAACACTGAGCGCGTGCCCGTGCCGGTACGATCGCCACGGTCGGAGCCGTTTTCGAGGACGTGGCTGAGAAGGTCGAGATACTGGCGCATCGGTCGGGCTCGATTCGGGAGTTGCCCGATCATAGCGGACCGGTGCCGTCCAAGGCAACGAAGCCGCTTTATCCCCAACCGCGTTAAACGACCAACGCCGGGCTTGGGGCCCGGCGCCAGAAAATCGATAGCAATGGGCGCAGCTTACAGCGCGCCAAGCTTTCCGAGTTCCTTGGCCACCAGATAATAAAAGGTGACGCGGTTTTTGGTGTTGTCGGCCGACATCGCCTTGCAGACCTTTTCCAGCGCGCCATCGGCTTTCTTTTCGTCCTCGACGCCAAGCTTCTTGGCGATCCAGCCGGCTTTGACCCGGTCGAGTTCTTTGGGATCCGTGCAGGAGACCAGGGAGGAATCGCGGTTCCTGAGCGCAATGCCCAGATGCTTGACGATCTTGGTCACCACCTCTTCCTTGGCGCCAGCATCGTATTTCTTCACGTCTGCAAGATAGTCACTCATATGAATTCCCCTCGTCGACGAATTGATGTCATCTCCCGTGGGGATTGCCGGCCTTGACCGCTTCAAGCGCAATGCAGGCACCCCAGCGGCCGAAGCTTCGGTTCGCGCACGACGCGAGTCAACCCTGCGTCTTCGCGTGGTCTCACAAATCTGTCGGATGACTGCTACGACTTGCGGTTCCGACCTTTCCTTTTGCGCCCGGCCTCCTTATATCAGGGTCGTCAGCTTGTCTGACTATGGCGATAAACTGCCGATGAAATAAGCCATTCGGACCCGGGGGCGGTACCCGGCGCCTCCACCAAAAGTCGTCGCAGTCGAACGACGGTTTTTGCTGGGGGCGAAATAGGATCGACGAGGGTGTAAAGATCGGACTTTTGCCCGGCATAGTACCACCGTTATCGGGCTAAACTTGTAGTTGCAAACGACAACTATGCGGAAGCACGTCTCGCAGCGTAAGCTGTGCGATAGCTTCAAATTAAGCCCTAGAGGTTCGCACTTCTAGGCGGGGTTCGGAGGTACCTGGCAACAGAAACCTCCACTTCTCCCCCCTTCCAAAATTTTCATCGCCGGCTAACGCTGGCTTTGCCGTTGTCTGGCCTTAGCCAGTCGCGGTCGGCTTGCCCATGGCCGGTCCCGTTTCATCCGGAGACCTTTCATGCCTCATAATTCCAATCGTTTCTTTGTGCTGACCGGCGGCCCTGGCTCGGGCAAGTCCACATTGGTCGAACATCTTGCCGCCGCAGGATTTGCCACCTCGGTCGAGGCCGGGCGCGGCATCATCAGGGGTCAGGTGGCAATTTCTGGAACGGCCCTGCCCTGGCACGACCGCGCGCTTTTCGCCGAACTCATGCTGTCATGGGAGATGCGCTCGCATACGATTGCAATGACGACTTCCGGCCCCGCCTTTTTCGATCGCGGCGTGCCCGATGTCATCGGCTATCTCAAACTTATCGGCCTACCGGTACCGACGCATGCAGAAAAGGCTGCCCAGGCATTTCGCTACAACCCCAAGGTGTTCATCCTGCCGCATTGGCCCGAGATCTTCGCTCAAGACAGCGAGCGCAAGCAGGATGAAGACGAGGCCCGACGCACCCACGCCAGCATGGTCGAGACATATACCGCTTGCGGCTATGACCTCGTCGAGGTCCCAAAGGTCCCCGTCGAGCAACGGCTGGCCTTCATTCTCGACAACGTGAGCAAGTCTCTCACCTGACGAATCGGGCGGCGCTCGGCAGCTGCAGCCCTTCGGCAAAAGTGCGGTTACGGCCGGCACGCTTGGCGGCATAGAGGATCTTGTCGGCGCGGCCGATGGCGTCCCAAAGCCCTTCGCCCGCATGGAATTCGGCGATGCCGAAGCTGCAGGTGACAGCGAAATCGTCAGGCAGTTCGTCGAAGCGCACGTCGGCAATCGCGCGGCGCAATTCTTCCGTCAACAAG
>NZ_JBFUIP010000093.1:0-21358 GCF_056401815.1 Aminobacter sp. P4_D5
TCGGGGGGACTGTCGACGTCCAACAAGACATAGAGCTGGATCAGGACGTCAATATTGACATCGACATCGAGGATGAACTCCRAGAGCGTTATGTCATCAAGCTTGACGTTGAAGTCCTTCAGGACGTTGACGCAGCACAAGATGCGATCGTCGACATCACTGACCGAAATGGCGAGATCGAGATGGATGTGGAGGCGATGCAAACCGCATCGGTCGATCAGGAAATCATAGTGCGAGCCGACTTTGCCCTAGCTTAGGAAGCTTAGGGAAAAAGCTGCCAGAAGTTATTGAAATCTTTGCTATCGGGAGCCGGCTATTTCCAGGGCATTTGTATAAAATCCGACCATTTTAACCATAAGAGAAATTAGTTGTAGATTAGCTGCCACTAATTCGATTATATGATCTTGGGCGGCAATAACGGGGAAGCGATTGACTATCTCGTTTACGGCCGAGCAAAACGGCTTCGCTCACGAAAGTCCCTCCATAGTCGTCGTCGACTGCAATTCGCTTTCGCGAAGTTGTCTCGCTCGGATACTTCGGAACGAATTCCAAGAATTCGCCATCCTGGAAATCGAGACTGGACACGGCYTTGACGCTAGCATGGTGGGGAAGCAGGTCTCTCTCGTCGCTCTCAATATACAAGGCTGCGTGATGACGGATAGGCGCGTGATTGAGTGTCTCGCCCACCTTCATCAATTGCTTCCTGATGTCCCTCTGGTTCTTCTCACGCAACTCGATGAGGCAACAATCTCCGATGCCATGATCTCCGAAGTGACCCGATATGGCGTCAGAGGTTACCTTACGGTTTCCGCCTCCATCGAGATCGCTGTGGCCGCGGTTCGGCTGGTATTGGCCGGGGGTCTCTACTTTCCACGGTCAGTTCCAATGGACTGCGCGAACGCGGCGCCAATACTAACCGAAAACAACTTCGCCTTGCAGCCGCCATCGCCCCTGAACGGGATGGCACCTGATCTTCCCGCCATCGCCGGCCGGACCGACGTCGCATTCACGGAGCGAGAGCGTCAAGTGCTCGCAACATTGTTGCGGGGCCTGTCGAACAAGGTGATAGCGAGCGAGTTGAACTTGTCGCAGAATACAGTCAAATCACACATATCGCATATCATGCGAAAGCTGCATGCGACCAACCGAACCGAGGCAGTCGTTCTTTCCCAATACAACGGCCCAGCAACAGCGTAGAAATATACCATGCCACAAGTGACGGCGCGTAGTATCTCTGCTGGGGCTTGAGCACAGGTCCGTAATCCTGATGCACGGATCGGCACCCAGACCTATTCGCTCAGACGGAAATTGCGGATCCGGTCGAACAACACGGCAAGCACGATGGCGCCTCCAATGAAGGTGCCCTGCCAGAAGGCGTTGATTCCGAGCAGGCCGAGACTGTTGCGGATCACCTCGATCAATGCCGCGCCGATGATCGCGCCGAAGGCAGTGCCGACACCGCCGGCAAGATTGGCGCCGCCGATGACTGCGGCCGCAATGACCTGAAGTTCCATTCCAGCACCGATATTGGTGGTGACGGCACCAAGCCAGCCTGTCTGGATGATGCCGGCGATGCCAGCCGAGAGCGCCGAGATCATGTAGACCGCGACCTTGATTTTTCGTACTGGGACGCCTGTTAGTGTCGCGGCGTGCTCATTGCCGCCAATGGCAAAGACGTAGCGGCCAAATCTCGTCCAGCGCAGGACAAAGCCGGTGAGTAGCGCCAGCACGATCATGTAAAGCACCGGATTGGCGATGCCGAAGAACCAGGCGCCGCCGCCCAGCGCCAACAGCTTGTCGTGATCGGGGCCAAATTGGAAGACAACCGTGTTGTTGGATGCGACCATAGCCAGGCTGCGGGCGATCGACAGCATGCCGAGAGTGACCACGAAGGGTGGAAAGTCGAGATAGGCGATCAAAATGCCGTTGAACGCCCCGATCACCAGCGCCGTGCCGATGGCCGCCGCGATGCCGACCTCGATGCTGTAGCCCGCATGCATGACGACCGCCAGCACCATGCTGCACAGGCAAAGTACGGAACCTACGGAGAGATCGATGCCGCCTGTAATGATGACCAGCGTCATGCCAAGCGCGATGATCGCGACGAAAGTGACGTTGCGCGTGATGTTGTAGAGGTTTTTCGTCGTCGCGAAGGAGTCGGTGGCGAAGGACAAGAAGATGCAGGCCAAGATGACGGCGACCAGGACCCAGAACGTCTGGCTGCCAAGGACCCCTGCCACCCAGCTTTGCTGTTTCTGCGAAATCGTCTGGTCAAGGGTAATAGCCATCGTCGACCTTCGTTTCGTTCCGATGCGACCAACAGAATTGATTATACCTGTTCGATGGCGCCGGTGATAAGACCCGTCACTTCCTCTGGCGAACTCGCCGTAATCTGCTTGTCTGCAACCTTCCTGCCACGCCGCATCACGATGACCCGATCCGCCACCGTGAACACGTCAGGCATACGGTGACTGATCAGCACCACCGCTATGCCGCGATCGCGTAACTGACGGATAAGGTTCAGGACTTCGGCCACCTGGCGGACTGAAATCGCCGCCGTCGGCTCGTCCATCAGCACGATCTTGGCCTCGGAAAGCATGGTGCGGGCAATGGCCACCGCCTGCCGCTGCCCCCCCGACATCTGCCGAACGAGGTCGCGCGGCCGGGTTTCCGACTTCAGTTCCCTGAAAATCTCGCCGGCTCGCTTGTACATCGCCTTGTAGTCGAGGATGCGCAGCGGTCCGAATCCGCGGCGTAGCTCGCGCCCAAGGAAGACATTCCCCGCCGCAGTCAGATTGTTGCACAGCGCCAGGTCCTGGTGGACGATCTCGATGCCATGCTGCCGCGCTTCTATCGGGCGATGCATGATCAGTTCGGCCCCGTCCAGGCGCATGGTGCCATGGCTCGGCCGAAAGTTGCCGGCGATCATCTTGACCAAGGTTGACTTGCCGGCGCCGTTGTCGCCCATCAGGCCGACGACCTGTCCCGCCTCGAGCGAGAACGAAACGTCGTTGACCGCCTGGATGGCGCCGAAATGCTTGGAAATGTTGGCGAGTTCGAGAACTGCCACCAGCCTCTAGMCTCCCGAAACACCCTCGCTGACGTCCCGTACTGTCTTAGKCAGGGCGGGCGACTTCGATCTCCCGGCATCCTCCCAAGGAAATGCGAAGTTCTGCATTTACGCAAAACGCCGCGACAGCGTCAATCAATTGTCAGACGAATTCGACACCTGATGTGACAAAAATCTGTTTTGTCTGACAAATAGACGTTGACGGCTGCGCCGACTGGATATTAGCTAAGCGTGGGAGGATGAGCATGCTGATCCTTGTCACCGGTGCCACGGGCAAGGTCGGTCGCCACTTCATCGCAGGGCTGCTTGACGATCCGCGATTTTCCAACACCCGCATCCGCGCGCTTTGTCACAACCGCCTGTACGACGAAACCGACCGCGTCGAGGTGTTCCGCGGCTCGATCGCCGATCGCGACATCGTGGCCAAAGCCCTTGCCGGCATCACCCACGTCGTTCACCTCGCCACCTGCAAGGAAACGCCGGCGGACGTCATGGACGTGGCGGTCAAGGGATTGTTCTGGCTGCTCGAAGAGTTTCGGGCAAGCTCAACCGCCCGCCAGTTCATTCTCATCGGCGGCGACGCGGCGATTGGCCATTTCTACTACCGCAACGACGGGCCGCTCACCGAAGCAGCACCGCATCAGGCCTATCCAGGCAGCTACGCGCTGTCCAAGGTTCTGGAAGAGGTCATGCTGGAACAGGCCGGCATTCAGTACGGCATCAACTGGTGCTGTCTCCGAGCTCCGTGGATCATGGAAAAGGACGACTTCAGATTTACTCTATCCTTCGGCGACAACGTATTCGGAGGTCCAGACTGGAAGACGCTGGTGCCGGAATTCGACGCCAAGCGCTATGCCCAGGAAAACACAGTGCCATTGTTGCGGGACGCCGACGGGCGACCACTCAAGCGCAATTTCGTGCATGTCGACGATCTGGTTTCAGCCATMCTGGCGGCTATCGATCATCCGGGCGCCATGGGGCAACTCTTCAACATCTGCATGGATCGCCCCATCGACTATGGCGAGGTCGCAGCCTACCTCGCCCGAACGCGCGGTCTCGGATCGATCGACATAGCAAGCCAGTATCACTCGAACTGGATGGACAATGCCAAGGCCAAGCACCTGCTCGGCTGGCTACCAAAATACGACCTGGAATTACTCATCGACTCGGCCTGGCAATACGAGCGTTCGGAGAATGACCCTCGCATCGTCTGGTATCCGGGTTGATTTCGCGTGGCGGGCACGATGTGCCCGTTTGTTCAAAAGGGAGGAAACAATGAGGAAGGCATTATTGCTTGCAGCAGCAGTCCTGGCACTCAGCGCTGGAAACGCGCTCGCCAAGAAGCAACTCGTCATCGTCGTCAAAGGCCTCGACAACCCGTTCTTCGAAGCGATCAACCAAGGTTGCCAGAAGTGGAACAAGGAAAACGCTAGCTCGGAATACGAGTGCTTCTACACCGGCCCGGCATCGACCTCGGACGAAGCCGGCGAAGCGCAGATCGTCCAGGACATGCTGGGCAAAGCCGACACCGTTGCGATCGCAATTTCGCCTTCGAACGCCAAGTTGATCGCCCAGACCATCAAGACCGCGAACCCAACTGTTCCTGTCATGACGCTGGACGCTGACTTGGCCGCAGAGGACGCGGCATTGCGCAAGACCTATCTCGGCACCGACAATTACCTGATGGGCGCGCGCATCGGCGAATACATCAAGAAAGCCAAGCCCAATGGCGGCAAGATCTGCACCATCGAGGGCAATCCGGGGGCGGACAACATCTTGCGCCGCGCCCAAGGCATGCGCGACACGCTGACCGGCAAGAAAGGCTTGACCGAGTTGAAGGGTGAGGGCGGCTGGACCGAAGTAGCCGGCTGCCCTGTGTTCACCAATGATGATGGCGCCAAGGGCGTCCAGGCGATGACCGATATCCTCGCCGCCAATCCCGACCTCGATGCCTTCGGCATTATGGGCGGATGGCCGCTGTTCGGCGCACCACAACCCTATCGCGACCTGTTCAAGCCATTGGCCGCCAAGATCGCCAGCAACGACTTCGTCATCGGCGCTGCGGACACGATCGGCGACGAAGTGGCGATCGCGAGGGAAGGCTTGGTTACCGCACTCGTCGGCCAGAGGCCCTTCGAGATGGGCTACAAGGCACCATCGGTTATGATCGACCTGATCGAAGGCAAGAAGGTTGAAGATCCGGTCTTCACCGGCCTCGACGAATGCACGAAGGATACGGTCGACACCTGCATCCAGAAGTAGGCCAGAAGTAGGATCGCCAGCTGGAGCGCTCGGCACCCGGGCGCTCCAGCAAGCCAATGCGGATATGTGCAGTGCCGCTCGGATCCCGCGCGCACAATTGCCTGTTGCGCACATTGGAAACGGAACTGATCCAGACGAGATCAACTCGGTCTAATGCCGGACGGAAAATCAAAAAGAACCCGGGAGCCGGTCGTCGACCGCCCGCCTGCGATGCGGCGGCCCAACGCTGTGCGCATGAGCGGGTCGAGCGTGCATGCCTGGCTTGCCAGCGAGATCGGTCTCAGGATCGTTCGCGGCGACTATCCACCAGGAACCATCCTGCCCAACGAGGCAAAATGGTCGGAAACCTTCGATGTCAGCCGCTCGGCGGTGCGCGAGGCGATCAAGATGCTGATGGCAAAGAGCCTGCTAGCTTCGCGCCCCAAGGTCGGCAGCTGGGTCGAACCGAAGGATCGCTGGAACCTGCTCGATCGTGATGTACTGAGTTGGTACGCCGCCTCACCTGACCGCGAGGCCTTTCTGCGCACGGTGCAAGAGTTCCGCCACATCATCGAGCCCGAAGCAGCCGCGTTCRCTGCCGCACGCCACAGCGAAGCGCAGATGGGAGAAATCAGCCTGAGCTGCCGGGAAATGGGCCAGGCAACATCGCTGCAGGAACGTACTCTGGCCGACACTCGCTTCCACCTTGCCATACTGCGTGCATCTGGCAACGACCTGCTGGTGCCGCTTGGCGTGCTGATCGAATCCGCGCTCAATCACCTCTTTACCTTCGTCACGCAAGAGATCCAGGATGAACGCGCCCAAAGCCTGCATGAGGCGATCGAGAGGAACATCCGGCTGCGGCGCCCCAAGGCTGCGCGCAACGCGGTGCACAAGCTGCTGGCCAATACCGACGAAGTGATCGCCCGTTCGGGAAGGTAGGCGCGGCCGCGACCTGGGTTGAATCAGATATTTTCAGGTGGCGTCAGGTCGACGCCGTTGATGCGCCCGATGTGCGTCGCCAGCATCGGCACATAAAGTTCGGCCCCGCCGGCGGCGACGGCACCTGCGAATGAATTCTTGGCGGCATTGCCCAGCGGATTCGCCATTCCAGCGGAATCCGCCATCGATTCCAGATAGGTCAGATCCTTGACCGCATTGGCGAGCGAGAATTTGTGGGCATCACGATCGCCTTCCAGCGTCCAGCGCATGAAGGTCTGGTAGAAACCGCAATCCATGCGGCCGTTACGGATAACGCTGTCGAAACGGGCGGGCGAGATACCAACCTTGCCAGCCAGCGCCAGCGCCTCGGAGTAGAGTGCGGCATAGCCGAGCGACAGGAAATTGTTCAGGAGCTTCATGCGGTGGCCATCAGCAGTTTGGCCGACATGCACGACGCGCCCAGCCCAGGTGTCGAGCACCGGTTTCAGCCTGGCAAACATCGCATCGGAAGCTCCGACCATCGTGTCCAGCGTACCCTCCCACGCCTCCTTCGGCGTGCGGCTCAACGGCGCGTCGACCAATGTGACATCGAGAGCGGCAAGCTCGGCCGCCAGCGCCATCGTCGAAACGGGATCGGAAGTCGAACAATCGACAACCACCGAGCCCGCCTTCAGAGCCTCCTTGAGACCCTCTGCGCCGCGAATGACCTCCTCGACCTGGCGTGAACCTGTGACGCAGATGAAAATGACGGTCGAGCGGGCGGCAACCTCTGCAGCAGTCGAGACCTCGATAGCGCCGCGAGCGATCATGTCTTCAGCCGGGCCGCGGTTCTTGCGGCCTAGAAAGGTCAGCGGATAGCCTTTGTCGACGATGTTCTTGGCAATGCCATGGCCCATGAAGCCGAGGCCGATGAAGCCGATTTGCTCGCCTGCGTTGGTGCTGGTTGCCATTTTCCGTACCCATCTGTTCGCGTGTTGAATTCAGCTCTGTCGTAACCGATGATATTGTCTGACAATATCTACCGATCTGGCAGAATGTGGAGGACAAAATGTCGAAGCGGATCATGTTCACGGGCGGCAGTGGCAAGGCCGGACGGCATGTCGTGCAGTACCTTGTGGAGCAGGGGCATCAGGTTCTCAATCTCGACACCAAACCGCTCGACAATCCGAAGGTGCGGACGCTGATCACCGACATCACCGACAGCGGCCAGGTCTTCAACGCGCTATCGAGCTATATGGGGCTCCACGAGTTCGACCCGTCGCTGCGGCCGCAGCCGGTCGACGCCGTCGTGCATTTCGCCGCCATCCCCCGCATCATGCTCACGCCAGATAACGAGCTATTCCGCATCAACGCGCTCGGCACCTACAACGTGATCGAGGCGGCGGTGAAACTCGGCATCCGCAAGATCGTCATCGCGTCGAGCGAAACCACCTATGGTCTTGTCTTCGCCAATGAGCCGCGAAGCCCGCAGTATTTTCCGCTTGATGAGGAATACGACGTCGATCCGATGGACAGTTACGCCCTGTCCAAGGTCGTCAATGAAAAGACAGCGCGCGCCTTTGCGCTGCGCAGCGGTTTCGACATCTATGCCTTGCGCATCGGCAATGTCATCGAGCCGCATGAATACGAGCTGTTTCCAAAATGGTTCGCCGATCCAGGTTTCCGCAAGCGGATTGCCTGGAGCTACATCGATGCCCGCGACCTCGGGCAGATCACCGATCTCGCGGTCAAGAAGGACGGCCTCGGCTATCAGGTCTTCAACGCGGCGAACGACGACACCTCGTCCGACCTGCCGACGAAGGAGTTGATAGACCGGTTCTATCCTGGCGTGCCGCTGAAGCACGAACTTGGCGAGTTCGAGACACTGCTGTCCAACCGCAAGGTCAAGGATGTTCTCGGTTTCCGCAGCCAGCATGGCTGGCGGAAATATGTGCCACAAGGTTGATAGACGGCGAAGCTTGACAGCTTTCGCAGCCGGGACTGGCATTGAGTGAATGGCGGCGCCAGTCGCGCATGCTACCGGCGGATAGAATAAAAGCAGGAACGACGAGGAAGCATGCCGGAGCAGAAATCCAAGGAAATCTCAAGCCAGCCCGCCCTGTCCGTAGAGGACAAGCCGCCCACGAGCCGCCGGGCGAATGCCACCCGCATCTCAGGATCGAGTGTGCATGCCTCATTGGCCAGCGAGATCGGCCTCAGGATCGTGCGCGGCGATTACCCGCCGGGAACGATCCTGCCGAACGAGGCCAAGTGGACCGAGATCTTCGATGTCAGCCGCTCGGCGGTGCGCGAGGCCATCAAGATGCTGATGGCCAAGAGCCTGCTTGCCTCTCGCCCCAAGATTGGAAGCTGGGTGGAGCCCAAAGAGCATTGGAACTTGCTCGATCGCGACGTCCTGAGCTGGTACGCTGCCTCGCCTGACCGCGAAGGCTTTCTCAGGACTGTGCAAGAGTTCCGCCATATCATCGAACCTGAAGCAACGGCACTAGCAGCCGAGCGCCGGACCGATGAGCAGATGGCGGAGATAAGTCAGGCGCTGCACGATATGGCTAATGCCACCTCGCTGCAGCAGCGGACGGAAGCCGACACGCGATTTCACGTCGCGATCCTGCGCGCTTCGGGCAACGACCTGCTGGTCCCCCTCGGCGTGCTGATCGAATCCGCGCTGAATCATCTGTTTGTTCACGTGACCCGCGAGGATAGCAGTCTCCAGCGCGCGCAAAAGCTGCATGAAAACATCGAGAAGTGCATTCGACTGCAAAATCCAAATGCGGCGCGGAATGCAGTTCGCAAGCTTTTGGCGAATACCGACGAAATTATCGACCGACGCTCAAGATAGAGGTCGCATCGCTGAGCTGGAATCCACTTTAGGCCTGCGGGCAGTCCTCTTTTCGGCTGTAGGGCAATCGACGCCGATATGTAGAAGTTGGGGCTTCGTTTCAGCCGGAATGATCGCATGCGGAACTGGCCCTGCGAGATGTAACCGTGAGGCGCAATCGTCTGCTTCCCGTCGGAGTTCGGTGCGGCGCACGTCAAATAGTCTCCTCGTCCCAACCATCGGACTTGGATGATAGCACGCGCCAGAAGCGGGGAGGCGTCTCCGGTGCGACCGTTTCCAAACCGCTGCCTGGTTCGAGCAGCTCCTTTAGCGGCCGGCCTACGAGGCTATGTGATGACGGTGCACTTCGTTGGCCCGAACCACACGACGTCCTCCTTCTTTACGCCATAGAGGTGGTTGCCGATGAAAGGTTCGATTGCCCAAGCCCCAGTCATCGGGGTTTCGTTCCACGCATCAATGTACCCTGCGTCGTAGGAAGAATCGACGCTTAGCGAATGACCGATGTTCGATAGGCGATCCAGCAGCAAGAAGGGGGTCTTCGCGAGCTCCGATTTGAAGACCGCAAAGAGGTCGCAGGCACGCATGGCTGGTTTGACTGAGTTCAGAACAGCTGCATGAATGGCCTCAATGGCCGCCAAGGCTATGCCCTGGGCGACGCTATCCCCTCGTTGAAATGTCCGCGTACAATCGCCCCACCATCCATCCTGTGTAATCGGGTGAACGTCGATTATGCCAAGGTCCAGATTCCATAGTGGACGGGTGGTCGGCCGGTCGGTCGGAAAGCAACTCAAGGTTCCGATCCCGAACCCGATAATGGTGGGTGTCCAGACGTCCATCCCGCCGAATTCGCGGACATATCGATCCGCGCGGTCGCGGACCTCTATCTCGGTCTCTCCTGGGACTGCGTCGGCGGCGATGGCCTCGGCAATTCGGATGGCCAATCTCTGGGCCTCGACCAAGCCGGCTGGTGGCGTATCATCCATTGTATCGTCCCTATAGCTCGTTGTTTCTTCACGGACAGCGCACGCCGTTGGCCACCCACGTTATCGCTCAACACATCAACGCACAGTTGGCGGGTCACTCAGTTCGTTCATCGCTTCCAGGGTCGACCGAAGCAGCATGCGTGCACCAATGACTGAATGTTCGGGTTCGACATACTCCGCCTCGTTGTGGCTGAGCCCGTCGCGGCAGGGCACGAAGATCATGGCCGAGGGAGCCACCCTGTTGATGAAGAGCGCATCGTGAAATGCCCCCGACAGCATGCGTTTTGCTGAAAGGCCGAGCGATCCCGCTGCTCGGTCAAGGCAACCAAGCAGCCTCTCGGGAAATGCGGCAGGCGCCATGTCGAAGAACTGGCGGATGCCCACCTCGCAGCGGGCGGCATTTGCCTCTGCGGTACAGATCTTGCGCACCAGGGCCTCTAGTTCGTCAATTGCCAGGGCTTCCGGATGCCTGAGATCGACTGAAAACGTGACCGAACCCGGTATGGCGTTCACTGATCCAGGCTGGACCGCGAAGCGCCCGACGGTGAAGCGAGCCCGTTCGTCTCCAGGCATGACGCCTTTGAACAGTGCGTCGAGGACCGCTGACGCCGCCACCATCGGGTCGCGACGAAACTCGAGYGCCGTGGTTCCTGCATGTGCCGCCTGGCCGGAGATAGTCACCTCCAGCCAGCGGGTGCCCTGAATGCCGTGGACGATACCGACAGGAATATTGTCGCGTTCGAGAGACGGCCCTTGCTCAATATGAAGTTCCAGATAGCCGCAGATCGGAAAGCCGAGCGACCGCATTTCCACCTTTGAAAGGGCGTCGAGCGTCGCTTTGAGTTCTTCCGTGAAGAGCGCTCCGTCGCTACCGCTAAGATCGGACCAGGCTTCCGGTATCGCACCCGCAGCGAAGGCCATCGAACCCATCGTGCCAGGTGCAAAGCGGCTTCCTTCCTCGTTTGTCCAGGCGACCACTTCGAGCGGAAGATCCGTCTCCGTGCCAGCGTCTTCCAGGCTTTCCATGACTTCGAAGGCCGTCAGTGTACCGAGCGCGCCATCGAAACGCCCCCCCGTCGGCTGGCTGTCGAGATGGCTGCCGATCACGAAAGGCGGCCGATCGGCGAGGCGACCTTCTCGGCGGATAAAGAGATTGGCCATCGGATCCTGAAACACCCGAAAGCCGCGTGCCAGCGCCAGTGCGGCAAGCATCCGGCGTGCCTGCCTGTCTTCCGGCGTGAGTGCCTGGCGGTTGACGCCGCCTGCGGCAGTTCCGCCGATCCGGGCGAAATCGTCAATCCGTCGCAGCAGGCGATCGCCGTTGATCTGAGCGTCAAAATTCATCGTCGGCTACCAGGTTCAGTGATGGATCAGCGATAGGGTGCGTCGTGGAAGGCGATTTCGAGCCGCTGGGCACGTCCGAAGATATCGCTCAGCCGTTTGCGCTCCACGGCATCGAGTTCGTCGCTGGCGTCATCGAGCTGTTGCTTGAGCCATTTCGCCTGTGCTGCGAAATCCTCATGGGCATGCATATCCACCCATTCCTTCAGCAGTGGGTCGCTGATCGCACGGCTTGCGGCCTCTCGCGACCAGGTCCAGTACATCCACTCGGCGGCAAACATCGCCGCAACTGTATCGAGGAAGTCCCCATCCCGGGCAATCTCCAGCATGCCGGTTCGGAATTCTTCTACCTCGGGAAGGTCGAGATCAAATGCGGCGGGGTCGATGCCTCGGTCGGCAAAGGTCTTTTCGAAGTAGGCGATTTGCTGGTTGGCAAGTGCGTCGAGAACGGCGATCAGCCAGCGTTTCTGCTCGATCGTCTGGGCTTTCGCCGCCGCATAGGCGAAAATTGAGATCGCTGTATCGACGAACGCCCCCTCATAGACGAGATAGCGTTCGAAAGCCTGCTTGGTCAGTCGGTCTTGCTTGATGTCTTCGACGAAGCGATGGCGGACCATCGCTTCGAAGACGTCGGCGTTTTCCCGCAGGATCTGCTCGGAAAGGGTCTCTTCCGACACTCGTTCAAGCCTCCAGTGCGGGGGCGGCGGCGGCGCGGAACGCCTTTACCCGCTCGATATCGACGGGGTTCCACCATACGCCGTCGAACTTCAGCGACGAAGCGACGATGACGCCGTTGGTGCGCTTCAGGATCTCGACGATGTTGTCCTTGGTCACGCCCGAGCCAACGAGCAGCGGCAGGTGCGTTGCCGAGCCGATCTCCTCGATCTCCTCGATCGTTGCCGTATTGCCGGTGCGCTGGCCGGTGGCGATAACACCGTCGGCGTCGAAGAAGGCGAGGTCGCGGGTCAGTTCCTGGATAGACCGGTCGGCGACGATCGCGTGAGAGCCGTGCTTCACGTGGCTGTCGGCGAAGACCTTGATATGTTCGGCGCGCAACAATGAGCGGTAGCGCATCGCTTCAGCGGCGCGGCCTTCCATGAAGCCCTCGTTGGCGACATAGGCGTTTGCCCATTGGTTGACGCGGATAAACTTTGCGCCGCCTGCCATGGCAATCGCGAAGGCGGTGATCGGGGCGTTGGCAAGCACATTGACGCCGAGTGGTACGCCGATCGCACGCGCGATCCTGTCGGTCACCACCGACATGAAGGCAGCCGTCTCCTGGCCGATATCTTCGGGCTTGGAGAAGGGGACGTCACCGTGGTTTTCGATCATCAGCCCGTGCATGCCGCCTTCGATGAGCGCTTCGGCGTCGCGCATGCAGGCATCGTAGATCGTCGACATGTCCGCGCCGCGATAGCGCGGTGCGCCGGGGAAGGCCGGGCAATGGATCATGCCTATCAGAACCTTGTCAGTTCCGAATATTTCCCTTACGGCGCTTGATGACATGTTGGAGATTTCCTGCATTTCTTTCCCTTTCGAAAGTCTGTTCATGCACGCTTACGTAATCGGTAATGTCGCTGTCGACGAAACCATCCGGATCTCGGAGATGCCGGCGGCCGGCGCATCCATTCATGGCAGCCAGCAGTCCCGTGACCTTGGCGGCAAAGGCGCCAACCAGGCTGTCGTCATGGCCCGCACGAGTCTGCCGACGAGCCTTGTGGCAGCCTTCGGCGACGGCTTCCGCGCGGAGCTGATCCGCGAGCACCTGGCAAAAGAGCCAGTGATCAGCAGGCTGTTTCCGCTGACGGGCAAATCGACCGATTTCTCGATCGTCTTGACCACACCGGACGGCGAAAACGTGAACATCACAACGACCGATTCCGCCCAGAATTTCACTCCTGCCGATGCCATCGCCTCGCTTGCCGGTGCCGCTCCCAAAGACCTTGCAGTCCTGCAAGGAAACCTTTCGGATGAAACGACACGCGGCGTGCTGGAGGCTGCTCGCGCCCTTGGCATGGTCACCGCCTTTAATCCCTCTCCCCTTCGCCCCTTCTTCGGCAGCCTGTGGCCCCTGGTCGACATCGCCTTCCTCAACGAGGGAGAGGCGTTGGCGTTGACCGGTACCGGCGGTGAAGATGCCGCACGCAAACTGCTTGCCGCCGGCGTTCGTGAAGTCGTCCTGACCTTCGGCGGCGACGGCGCAATGCTCGCGACGGGCGAAGGGCTAGTCCGCGTTCCGGCAGTGCCTTGCGACGTCGTTGATACGACCGGCGCGGGTGACACCTTCATGGCGGTTGCCCTTGCTTCGGCGGCGCTCCGTGGAACCCGTCTCGACCGCACGGCCATCGAGCATGCGACCCGTGCTGCTGCAATCACTGTCGGCCGGCCCGGAACCCTGTCGGCATTTCCGTCGGCCGAACAGCTGGCCTCGATCTTGGCCGCGCGCTGAGTTTTCACCCAGCGCGGGCCTTGATCAAGCTCAGCGGGCGTTTTCCGTCATCCAGCCGAGAATGTTCTTCCACAGGCGGCCATAGCCTTCCCACTCGCAGAATGCCGGCGAAAGCCAATGCGGGCCGATGTCGGAAGTCCAGGCAGCGGTGCGGCCCTTACCGTGGCTGCCGAGCACCAGCAGCGGATGACCACCTTGGTCCTGCGGCAAGCGGGCGATGACCTCGGCGCCGTCACGAACCTCCACTTCGTTGACACCAAGCAGAAGAGGCCACTTGCCGCCAAGGCCCGCCATGACAGGGTGATCCGGCTGGACAATATCGGCGACCGCGCCTTCCGGCATTTCCACCCGGTCGTCATAGGGGAGACAGGTGACCGGCAGGGTGTCTTCCACAGGCGTACGGCGCCAGCGGGCCTTACCGTCGATGCCCTGGAACGAGAAGTATCCGCCGACCATCAGTAGCGCGCCGCCCTTTTCGACCCAGGCCTTGATGAGCTTCAGGCGGTTCGGAACTGTGCGCGAGTGCAACCACACTTCCGGGGGCAGCAGCAGCGAGTTTGCGCCGATGTCAGAGAGGATGATGGCATCGTATTCGTCGAGCCCGGCCATGTCGTAGGGGAATTTGTCCACGGCGTCGTGCGCGGTCATGTAGGTCAGTTCGAATTCGCTGCCCTTGAGCACCTTGACGAGCGGTTCGGCTCCCAGATGGAACGTCACGCTGCCGAACTGGTCGAAGCCTTTGTAGTGGGTTGCCGAGCTGATCCAGCTTTCGCCGACGAGAAGTACTTTTTTTGTCATGGTGTATCCGTTTTAGTTGAACGCGGGGAGGGCCGGAAATCAGGCCCCGGCTTGGAATGCGGAGCGGGGATTTCCCCGCATCATTTGGTCGAGTGCAGCATCAGCCAGTCCATGGCGCTTCAGGCGCGGCAGGAAATGGCGCAGCACATAGGCATAGCCATTGCCGCCATAGTGGCTGAGCATCATCTTCAGGAACACATCATGCGATAGCAGGATCCGGTCGAGATGACCGGCTTCCACCAGTCGGACGATGGCTCGGGCCGCCTCTTCGTCGCTGGGGCACTGGACCTGCTGATCGGCGTAGAAGAAATCCATGCCGATCATGTCGTATTCGATGAAAGCGCCGCGAGCGGCGAGTTCGCTTTGATAGGAGAAATCGTTGTGAGACGGGTTCATGTGGCAGAGCACGGTGTGGCGTAGTTCCGCGCCTTCCTCGGCAACGATGTCGAGCACCTTGTGGCCGAGCCGGAACCAGCCCGGCAGGTGCACCATCAGCGGCAGGCCGGTTCGGACTTGAGCGCGCGCGGCTCCTCGCAGCGATTTCTCTTCCTCGGAGGTGAAATCGGCTGAAACGCCGATCTCGCCGATGAGGCCGATCTTCACGTCGGTGCCGTCGACGCCTTCGAGCGCTTCGACCACGATCTCGTCGGCAATCTGGTCGATGGTCATCCCGGCGACCTTCGCTGGATGGGAAGAGCCGAGGTAATAGCCGGCTCCCATTACCAAGTTGAGATCCGTGGCCTGCGAAATCCGCCGAAGTGCGAGCGGATTGCGGCCGATCCCGTTACAGGTGGGTTCGACCACGGTACGGCCGCCTTCGGCGGCGAATGCCTTTAGTTCGGCTATTGCCAACGGCTCGTCATCAAGGGTGATGTTGTCCTTGTTGACGAAGGGGTCCTGCCTCAGCTCGCCGAGGATTTCCATGCAAACGAAACCTTCGGCGAGGTATTGCCGCTCCTTGGTTTTCGGTGCGTGCCACCAGCAGCGACAATCGTTGAGGGTGTGCTCGTGCATCAAAGTGATGCCGAGGCTCTCCGCCGCGACTGGCCCGTTCACGGTCATGACCTGACCGGAGCGCACGTGGCCTTCGGAAAGCTCGTGGCTCATTCCGCTCACCTCTTTTTTCCGCCGAAGCGGAAGTTGGCGGTGAAGATGCGGGTGTTGAGCCATATCGCGATGAGGATGATCGCGCCGGTGACGATCTGGGTGAAGAATGGCGAGATGTGCATCAGGATCAGCCCATTGCCGATCACAGCGATAGTGAGTGTCCCAAGGACGGTGCCAAGGATCGTACCGCGACCGCCCATCAGGGACGTTCCGCCAAGGACGACAGCCGCGATCACTTGCAGTTCGAAGCCGACTGCTGCATTCGACGAGCCGGAACCGAGGCGCGCGGCGATCAACAGGCCCGCAAGCGCACAGGCTATGCCAGCAACCATGTAGACCGAGGCAATGATCCATTTCGCCGGCATGCCAACGCGGCGCGCCGCTTCCATGTTGGAGCCTACCGCAACAACCTGGCGGCCATATTTTGTCGAGGAGATCACCACGTAGCCGATGACGGCGACGGCAACGGCAATCAAAGCAGGAATCGGGAAACCGAAGAGCTCGCCACGACCGAGCGCAAAGAAGCCCGGAACATCCTTGATCGGGATGGAATAGCCCTGCGTCAGATAGAGCGCGAAACCGCGCAGGATCGAAAGACCGGCGAGGGTTACGATGAAGGCTGGTATGCCCTGGAAGGCAGTGAACCAGCCCTGTACGAAACCGATGAACGCGCCAAAGGTGAGCATGGCAACGACCACGACCGGCCAGGGGTAGCCCATGGCAAGAACGATTGCCGCCACGGCATTGACGAGGGCCACCTGTGAGCCGACCGAAAGGTCGATGCCGCCGGTGATGATGACGAAGGTCATGGCGACTGCGACGATGAGGATAGGAGCAGCCTGGCGGATGACGTTCAGGATGTTGCCCAGCGTCATGAAGGTGTCGGTGGTGAATGCAAAAAATAGCACGCAGGCGAGGAAGAAGAAGGTGATCGACAGCACTTGGGCGTGCTCGGACAGGAAGTCTGCCGCGGGCGAGCCCTTGGCGCGTTCGGTATAGGCCGTCATTACCTGGCTCCCTCTCCGACGATCAGTTTGACGAGGTCTTCAAGATTGGTCTTGCCGATTTCGMGTTCGGCAACCTTTGTGCCCTCGTACATGACGGCGATACGGTCACAGACGCGGAATAGATCCTGCAAGCGGTGGGTGATAAGGATCACCGAGACGCCCTTGGCCTTGACGCGGTTGATCAGAGCCAGGACGGCTTCCACCTCCGCCACGGCGAGAGCAGATGTCGGCTCGTCCATGATCAGGACCTTGGGATTGAACGAGGCGGCGCGGGCGATGGCGATTGCCTGTCGCTGACCGCCGGAAAGCTGGGCAACCTTTCCGGTCAGCCGCGGGATGCGGATTTCCAGCGCATCCAGCATCTTGCGAGCCTCTTCGAGCATGGTCTTGGTATCGAGGAACGGGCCCTTGCTGATCTCGCGGCCGAGAAAAAGATTGCCGACGACATCGATATGATCACAGAGGCTCAGGTCCTGAAACACCATCTCGATGTTGCGGTTGCGCGCGTCGGCCGGACCGGTGAAGCGAACTTCTTCGCCCTCAAGCGTGATCGTCCCGCCATCGGGAATGTAGGTTCCCGAGATGATCTTAGTCAGCGTCGACTTGCCGGCTGCGTTGTCGCCGACCAGGCCGAGGCATTCGCCCGGATAGATATCGAGGTCCACGCCGCGCAGCGCCTGGTGCGAACCAAATGCCTTGCGGATTCCCTTCAGGGATATGCGCGGGCTGGAACCAGCGCGGGAGGGCATAGCCCCCCCGACACCGGCGACAGCGGGAGGATGCTGTCCGTTAGTCGTCATCATTTGAAGATTGCCCGGTATGGCTCGACGTTGTCCTTGGTCACGATGGTCACCGGAACGGCGATCGTCTTTTCCACACTACCGCCATCGGTGACCTTCTTGAGAGCGTCGACGGCTGCGGCGCCCATGGCGGACGGATCCTGCTGGATGACGGCGGCAACGTAGCCCGCGTCAATACCGGCAATCGCCTGCGCCGTCAGATCCCAGCCGAACACTTTGACGCTGTCCTGCTTGGCCTGGCTTTCGACGGCGGCGATGGCGCCCATCAGCGCCGGTTCACCAGTCGCGTAGATGGCGGTCAGGTCTGGATTGCCGGTGATGAGATTTTCGGCAGCGGAAAGCGCGGTGTCCTGGACATTCTGGCCATCGACGACGCCGGCGGATGCCACGCCATCGACCTTGACGGTCTTTTCGAAGCCTTCCTGGCGGACGTTCTGGATGAACGAGTTCAAGGCGCCAACGACGCCGATCTTGGCTTTGCCATCGGCATTGGCCTTGATGTAGTCGAGGAAGAACTTGCCCATGTCGGCGCCGGCGGCTGCGTTGTCGACGCCGATTTGCGCCTTCTGCGGACCTTCGGGCAGGATCGCGTCGATGGCAACGACCGGGATGCCTGCTTCCGCAGCCTGGTTGACAGCGGGCATGATGCCGTTCACGTCGATGGCGACAACGGCAATACCGTCAACTTTCTGCTGAATATAGGTTTCGATGGCACTGTTTTGGGCAGCTGGGTCGTTGTTGGCGTTGAAGATCACCAGCTTCACGCCGGCGGCGTCGGCAGCCTTTTGGGCACCTTCATTGATCTGGTTGAAGAAAAGCGCCTGCTGATTGATCTGCACCAGGGCGAAGGTCTTTTCGGCAGCGGCCGCAGGGCTGAATGCAGAGATCGAGGTTAGCGCGGTGAAGCCGAGGGCGGCAACGAACGTTCTGCGTTTCAAAGTCCAGGTCATACTCTTATCCTCCGAGAGTTTTTCCATTGCGGGGTTATCGTTTCGCCGGCGGAGCAACGGATTTCCGCACGATGATTTCGACCGGCAGGAGCTCTTCGGGCGAAGAAGCGTCCGTTTCCTGCCAGTTTGTTTCTAAAAGCAGCGACACAGCGCGCTGTCCGATGGCTCGAACCGGCTGGCGGATCGCGGTCATAGGCGGCGCGAAGAGGTGCAGCGGCCCAACGTCGTCGAAGCCGACCACCGAGACGTCGTCCGGGATCGAGACGCCTTCGCTCCGGAAAACCTCGATGAGACCGATGACGATTTCGTCAGAGCTCGCAAAGATTGCCGTCGCAGCCTTGCCTTCGGCGATAAAGCGTTTCGCTGCCTCCCGACCGAAGCCGACAGTGTAGTCGCCGGCATATTTCGTCAGCCGGGCATCGGCGCCGAAACCTTCGCGCACGGCGTGCTCAAGGCCACTGAAACGGCGACGGGAGCTGATCATCTCGTCTGGTCCGCCGATGAACAACACGTTGCGATGACCGTGCTCTACGAGATGCTTGCCGGCCAGATATCCGCCCTGCCGGTTGTCGCAGAACAGTTTCGGCGTGCGGGCGCCGGGTACGTCTTCGTCGGCGACCACGACCTTTCCTGTGCGGTTGATAAGCGACGCGAGTTGCCCGTCGTCGGGATGGTTGGTGACAAAGATCAGGCCGTCGACATGATTGCGGTCGATCAGTTGCAGGTAAGCGATTTCGCGACCGGCGCGATTGAGCGTCGCATAGAGCGAAACCGCAAGCCCGCGATTGTCGGCCTCTTCTTCCACAGCAGCAACGAGCGTTGCGAAAAATGGGTTGGCGATATCGGGGACGACAAGACCGATCGTGTCGGAGCGGCCGCGGCTTAAGCGTCGTGCATGCGGGTTCGGCTGGTAGTTGAGATCGCGGATCGCATCTTCGATGCGCTTCTTGGTTTCATGCGGCAAGTCAAGCGAACCGTTCAGGAGCCGCGAAACGGTGGTTACGGAAACACCCGCAACACCCGCGACATCCTTCAGGCTTGTAACCTTCTCCCTGCCCACCCTGTCTCGCTCCCTACGTTTGTAAATCGCTTTACTAAACCGCTTTACAATAAAGCCGCTGACTCACGCCGGCTGTCAAGAGGTCTTTGTCGAAGCCACTTGAAAAGGAGGTTGGAGCGCTCTGCGAGCACCTGACAGCACTGATCGCCAGCGGGGCGCCGCTCGGATTTACGCCAGTGAATGGCATCGAAGTGTGCTGCCGTTCGGCGAGTGGAAAGCTTCATCTCGCGTGGAAGAAACACAGGAAAGCTTCTGGTTCAGACGCCGCGCAGCGGTTTTCCACCATTTGCCGACGCGCGCGCCGCTACCGCCGATGTTCCAGATGCGGGAAGGCACGGAACCAGGGGTGCCCTGCAGCAGATGGAAGCTAAGGATGGCGCTCAGATCGATGGACTGATCCCACGGGGCGCCCCTGTGGTATACAGTCATCAGGCTGCAACCAACGGTCTGAAGCCGTTCGGACTCGCTTGTTCAAGTGGGTCCGGGTGCTTCCTATCGCTCTGCTATCTTCTGCCCAAAGCCTGTCCAGGCAACTAGCTTCCACATTCGCTGGCCCGGTCGCCTCTAAAGTCACGCAGGCAAAGCCGGTTGGCAAACCCGCTTGCCACAACCAGCCGTGCCGCTCGCTGCTCCGAACCGGATGGTTCGGCTCCTTCAACATCGAACTTTGAGCTGATCGTCTCGAGCAGCAGCGTGTCTTCCGCAGCGGCGACGAGTGCGGCTACGGCGAGGGGATCTACGTCGATATCCACGAGATGCCGGTCAGTTGCCGTATCGGCATAATGTTTCAGCATCGCCCGGATCAAGTCCTTCTTGGATGCGAAGTGATGAAGCAGCCCGCCTTTGCTGACGCCCGCCTGTCGAGCAACCGCATCCAGCGTGACTTTGCCAAAGCCATTTTCTAGCGCGACATGAATGGCCGCGCGGAACAAGCGCTCCTTAGGCCCGCATCCTCGCGGCGGGGCAGGCCGGGCTGCGGCCGCCCCTCCATCGAGACCATTCATTCGGCCGGAACCCGCGTTCCCTCGGGCGCATCCGCGCTTGCCTGCTGTTCAGGTTTATTGCGCCCGAACATCTTCATGATGAAGACGAAGAAGACCGGCACGAAGAAGACAGCAAGGATCGTTGCTGAGATCATCCCGCCCAGCACGCCGGTGCCGATGGCGTTCTGGCTGGCGGCGCTCGCGCCTGTGGCGATGGCCAACGGCACAACACCCAGACTGAAGGCCAGCGACGTCATGATGATCGGCCGGAAGCGGAGCTTGGCCGCCTCGACCGTCGCGTCGATGAGCGACATTCCCTCCTTGCGCAAGTCCCTGGCGAACTCGATGATCAGGATCGCATTCTTGGCGGAGAGCCCAATGATCGCGATCAGGCCGACCTTGAAATAGACGTCGTTCGGCATGCCCATATACATCACCGCTAGCACCGAGCCTAGAACGCCCAGCGGCACCACCAGGATCACGGAAACCGGTATGGCCCAACTCTCGTAAAGTGCTGCCAACAGCAAGAACACAAACACGATGCTGAGCGCGATCAGAGCAGGAGCC
This sequence comes from Aminobacter sp. P4_D5, assembly GCF_056401815.1. Taxonomy (NCBI): domain Bacteria; kingdom Pseudomonadati; phylum Pseudomonadota; class Alphaproteobacteria; order Hyphomicrobiales; family Phyllobacteriaceae; genus Aminobacter; species Aminobacter sp. P4_D5. Next base: position 21,138 of record NZ_JBFUIP010000093.1, read on the forward strand.
TGCGAGCCGGACTGGATTTCCTGGAGCGATTGACCTGTCCATTCATAACCAAAGCCAGCTGGCAATTCACTCACCAGGCGCTCCATTTCCTCGATCGCAGCTCCCGATGAGTGGCCAGGTGCCGACTGGCCGCTGATGCGCACGGAAGGATAGCCGTTGTACCCAACGACCTGGGCCGCTCCCTTTTGCCATTCAACGCTGGCGAAAGAGGACAGCGGCAC
>NZ_JBFUIP010000094.1:0-21182 GCF_056401815.1 Aminobacter sp. P4_D5
GGATATCGAGATCATCGGTGACGGCGTTGTCGAGGTTCTGCAGGACGGTTTCGGCTTCCTGCGCTCGGCCAACGCCAACTATCTCCCGGGTCCGGACGATATCTACATTTCGCCCTCGCAGATAAGGCGGTTTTCGTTGAAGACCGGCGATACGGTCGAAGGACCGATCCGCAGCCCCAAGGAAGGCGAGCGCTATTTCGCGCTGCTCAAGGTCAACACGATCAATTTCGACGATCCCGAAAAGATCCGTCACAAGATCCACTTCGACAATCTGACGCCGCTCTACCCGACTTCGCGGCTCAAGATGGAAGTCGAAAACCCGACGACCAAGGACATTTCGCCCCGCGTCATCGACCTGGTCGCGCCGCTCGGCAAGGGCCAGCGCGCTTTGATCGTGGCACAGCCGCGTACCGGCAAGACTGTGCTGTTGCAGAACATCGCGCACTCGATCACCACCAACCATCCCGAATGTTACCTGATCGTGCTTTTGATCGACGAGCGTCCGGAAGAAGTGACCGACATGCAGCGATCGGTGAAGGGCGAGGTCGTGTCCTCAACCTTCGACGAACCGGCGGTTCGCCACGTTCAGGTCGCTGAAATGGTCATCGAGAAGGCCAAGCGCCTTGTCGAACACGGCCGCGACGTCGTTATCCTGCTCGATTCGATCACCCGTCTCGGCCGSGCCTACAACWCGGTCGTGCCGTCMTCSGGCAAGGTKCTGACSGGCGGYGTSGACGCSAAYGCGCTGCAGCGSCCGAAGCGCTTCTTCGGTGCSGCCCGYAACATCGARGARGGYGGYTCGCTSACCATCATCGCCACCGCGCTGATCGATACCGGCAGCCGCATGGACGAAGTCATCTTCGAAGAGTTCAAGGGCACCGGTAACTCGGAAATCGTGCTCGACCGCAAGGTCGCAGACAAGCGCATCTACCCGGCGATGGACATCCTCAAGTCCGGCACGCGTAAGGAAGATTTGCTGGTCGCGCGCCAGGATCTGCAGAAGATCTTCGTGCTGCGCCGTATCCTTGCGCCGATGGGCACGACAGATGCGATCGAGTTCCTGATCGACAAGCTCAAGCAGACCAAGACAAACGCCGACTTCTTCGATTCGATGAACACCTGACGAAGTCGCGTCAGCGGCGGCGAAGCGCTTCTTCAAGCTTCGCCGGATCGCTGATCGCAGGCAGACAGATAAGGCCGGTGCACAGATAGGCACCGGCCTTTTTCGTATCCGGCAGTGCGTCGCCGGGCAGTTTTGCACGCTCGGCATCGCCGCCCAAGGTGACAAAAATATCGACGCGGCGCGGATCGGGATTCCGATTCGCTACCGTAACAAGCTGTGGCCGTGCTGGGTCCTCAACAATAATGAGTTTTGACGGTTCAAGCGCCAGGACGCAGGCGTTAACGATGCCGGCCTGGCCATATTGCTGGCTCTGGATGCGGCCGGAGGCGTGTTCGGCAATCGTCCAGGCGCGTTGCTGCAACTCGATGTCGCCGGTGATATTCGCCAGCCGCACGACAGCTTCGATGATCTGGCTTGTTGCCGACGGAATCGCTTCGTCGATGTCGCCGCGGATGCGCATCGGCACGTCGGCGCTGTCGGAAGCGGTGAGGTAATGGCCTGTCTTGTCGGTATCGGCGTGCCAGTTCTCCAGCATTTTCAGGAAATACGCGGCGTGATCGAGGTAAACTGGGYCCCTGGTTGCTTCGAATAATGAGATCGCGGCATTGATCATCGCTGCATAATCGCTCGACAAGGCCGGATAGAGCCGCTTTTCCCCGAGACTTGAATGCGGCAGTCGGCCCTCAGGCGTCGCAGAGGCCAAAATTGCATCGAAAGCAGCTGCCGCTGCAGCCACCCAGTCATTCCGATCCAGGCTACGGCCGGCCTCGGCCAGCGCCACTATGGCCAAGCCATTCCAATCGGTGAGGGCCTTGTCGTCGCGACCTGGCCGTATGCGCTTTTCCCGCGCTTCGAGTAGCCGCGATGTCAGGCTGGAAACGACATCACGGTCTTCAAYCGACTGTCCAGCCTGCGCTGCCGTCTGGTGGACAATGGGATCGCCTTCCCAGTCATCCGGCTTTGAGATCGTGCAGTATTTGAAAAATAACGACGAATCATCGCCCAGGGCAGCCGATATGCTGTCTTTGGTCCAGGTGTAGAACAGTCCTTCTTCACCTTCGCTGTCAGCATCGAGGCTGGATGCGAACGTGCCGTTGGGCAGGCGCATTTCACGCAGCAACCAGGTGATCGTATCTTCGATTCGTATCCGAAACAGTTTGTTTCCGGTCGCGGCGTAGGCCCAGTTCGCCTGTCGGATCAGCTGGGCATTGTCGTACAGCATCTTTTCGAAATGCGGAACGAGCCACTGCGCATCGGTCGAATAGCGCGCCAAACCACCGCCGACATGGTCGTAGATCCCGCCTGCAAGCATGCGTTCCATGCTTTCCGTCACCGCGTCGCGGTGGTCCTGGTTGTCGGAGCGCAGCCAGGACAGCCACAGCGCCTGCATGAAAGGCGCATTCGGAAATTTCGGCGCGCCGCGAAGCCCGCCCAGATCGCGGTCGATCATGTCGTAGATGCCGGAAGACAGCGTCCTGGCCGTATCAATCGACACCTGACCCGGCGCGCTGCTTCCGCCGAGGCGCTGGCTGACATGCTGGGCAAGCTCGGTGGCACTCTGCAGGATACTGGCACGTTTGCCGCGCCAGGCAGCATCGACAGCATTGAGCACCTGGATGAAGCCAGGCCGTCCGTAACGCGGCTCGCGCGGGAAATAGGTTCCGCCCCAAAAAGGCTTTGCATCAGGCGTCAGGAACATTGTCAGCGGCCAGCCCCCTTGCTCGCCCATGCTGGCCAGTGCGGCCATATAGATCTGGTCGATATCGGGACGCTCCTCGCGGTCGACCTTGATATTGACGAAGAGGCGGTTCATGACCTCGGCAACTTCGTTGTTTTCGAAGCTTTCATGGGCCATGACGTGGCACCAGTGGCAAGCGGCGTAACCGACCGACAGGAGGATCGGCCGATCCAGCCGCACGGCTTCGGCCAGTGCCGCCGGGGACCAAGGGCGCCAATGCACCGGGTTGTTGCCGTATTGGCGCAAGTAGGGGCTACCCTCGTCGCGAAGCAGGTTGTCTTGCGGAAGCATGCGTAATCGGCCCAAAACAGTGATAACAGGCCCAACTTAGGGCGCTTCCGAGAGACCGGCAAATGCTATTCACCGATTCAATCGCTGCACTTTCAAGCGGCCACCTGCCATCCGGCGTGGCGATTGTGCGCATTTCCGGGCCACATGTTCGATTCGCACTCGAAACGATTTCCGGCCTGCTGCCGCAATCGCGCAAGGCGCATTATGGGCCGCTGCACGCACCTGATGGCAAGGTGATCGACCACGGCCTGACATTGTTCTTTCCGGGGCCAAATAGCTTCACCGGGGAGGATTGCGGCGAATTCCAGGTCCATGGCGGCCGTGCTGTGGTGACTTCTCTACTCGGCGAGATCGGCAAGCTGCCTGGCTTTAGGCACGCAGAGGCTGGCGAATTCACCAAGCGCGCCTTCTTGAACGGCAAGATGGATCTGTTGGAGGCCGAAGCGCTTGCAGATTTGATTAATGCCGAGACAGAAGCCCAACGGCAATTCGCGGTGATGAATTCCGGCGGCGCGCAAAGCGAGCTTTATCTCGGGTGGCGCAAGCGGCTGATCCATGCGCGCGCGATGATCGAAGCAGAGATGGACTTTGCCGACGAGGCTGACGTTCCGGGTTCGGTGTCGTCGCAGGTCTGGCAAGACGTCAGATCGCTGATCGAAGAAATCAGCTCTCACGTCGCTGGTTACGGCAAGGCCGAAATGATCCGCGACGGTTTCGATGTCGTTATCCTGGGCGCACCAAACGCTGGAAAATCCAGCCTTCTCAACGCGCTATTGCAACGTGAAGCAGCGATCGTCACCGACGAACCGGGTACCACACGCGATCTGGTCGAGGCCGTTCTTGATCTGGACGGTCTAAAGGTTCGCATTACCGATACCGCTGGCCTGCGTGAGCCAGCCGGCAAGGTGGAGGCGATTGGAATCGAGCGGGCCAAGGAACGCGCCAAAGACGCGGACCTAGTGCTCTTCCTGGAGGATGTATCTGAAAAGGCTGAGTTGAGCCCGCCATCCATTGTGCCGACAATTATGATAGGCACCAAGCTCGACCTACATAGGCACGCCGCCGGGGACACTCGCTACGCGCTTGTGATTTCAACAGCGACAGGACAAGGCATCGACGGTCTACTCAAGATGATCGGCGAGCGGGCTGCCGGGGCTGTTGGGCAACGTGGCGATATCCTGCCTTCGCGCTTGCGCCACGTCGAATTGCTGAGGGATGCGAGTAATTATCTTGGCGCGGCGCTCACGGCGTCGGACAGTATGCTTGAGTTGAAGGCTGAAAATCTGCGCCTGGCCAGTGACCGAATCGGAAAACTGTCAGGCGCAGTGGATGTTGAGGACCTGCTCGACGTCATTTTCTCGCAATTCTGTATCGGAAAGTGATTCACGTGAAACATTTTGACGGTGGATTGCCATGATTCACGTGAAACACCACCGTTGACTCCCCGCCGCGCGGCCAGGTTGTTTCACGTGAAACCACCACCACAGCGATTCTCTTGACATGGAGCGGTGATCGGGACATTTGTCGCCGCACAAGTTCCTGGAGACAGTCATGAGTGAAAGCTACGACGTCGTCGTGGTCGGTGGCGGCCATGCTGGCTGCGAGGCGGCTTCTGCCTCCGCACGAGCTGGCGCCAAGACAGCGCTCGTTACCCTTCGTCGCGACACCATCGGCACCATGTCCTGCAATCCGGCCATCGGAGGGCTCGGAAAGGGCCATCTCGTCCGTGAGATCGACGCGCTGGATGGGCTCATGGGCCGGGTCGCGGACGCCGCCGGCATCCAATTTCGTTTGCTCAATCGCCGCAAAGGCCCGGCGGTGCGTGGTCCGCGCACTCAGGCCGATCGAAAGCTCTATCGGTTGGCGATGCAGGAAGCCATCGCGGCGCAGCCGAACCTTGCCGTAGTCGAGGCGGAAGTCTTTGATTTCATTATAGATAATGGCCGCTTGAGCGCTGCCGTTCTCGGCGATGGCCGCCGGCTTTCCTGCGCTGCGGTGGTCTTGACCACCGGTACATTCCTGCGCGGCTTGATCCATATTGGTGAGCGCAAGTTCCCTGCAGGGCKGATGAATGAACAGGCGTCGATGGGGCTGTCTGAAACGCTCAAACGTGCTGGCCTTCGGCTCGGACGCCTGAAGACTGGAACGCCTCCGCGGCTCGATGGGCGCATGATCGACTGGCTCTCGCTCGAAACGCAGGCCGCCGACGAGGATCCGGTGCCGTTTTCGCTGCTCACCGACAAGATCACCAATCCTCAGATTGAATGCGGCATCACACGCACGACAACTGCAACGCATCAGATTATTCGCGAGAATCTTGGCCGCTCCGCGATGTATTCGGGATCGATCGAAGGCATTGGGCCGCGTTATTGTCCGTCGATCGAGGATAAGATCGTCAAGTTTGGTGATCGCGAGGGTCACCAGATATTCCTCGAACCGGAGGGCCTCGACGACGACACCGTCTATCCCAACGGCATTTCGACCTCGCTGCCGGAGGATGTGCAGCTCGACATCCTGAAATCCATTCCTGGCCTCGAGCGAGCTGTCATGCTGCRGCCCGGCTATGCCATCGAATACGATCACATTGATCCGCGCGAACTGGAGCCGACGCTTGAAGCCAAGCGCGTGCGGGGTTTGTTTCTCGCCGGGCAGATCAATGGCACGACGGGTTATGAAGAGGCCGGCGCGCAAGGGTTGCTTGCCGGCATCAACGCGGCCCGTCTTGCTGGTGACAGCGAACAGCTGATCCTCAGCCGAAGCCAGGCATATATTGGTGTCATGGTCGACGATCTGACGAGCCGCGGGATCAGCGAGCCCTACCGCATGTTCACTTCGCGCGCCGAATTCCGCCTTTCGTTGCGCGCGGACAATGCCGATGAACGCCTGACGCCCCTGGCGATCGAGCTGGGCATCGCATCGACCGAACGTGAAAAGCGCTTTGGCGAGATGACCGCGCGCGTCGACGCAGCTCGGATATTGACCAAATCGCATAGACTGTCGCCCAACGAGGCGCGGCGCCATGGCATTGAAGTCAATTTCGATGGCGTCAAGCGCTCGCTTTATGAACTGCTGGCGTATCCGAATATTGACCTCATCCAACTTGTTAAGATCTTGCCAGAGCTCGCTTCGATTGACGCCAAGACGGCAGAAGCTATTGAAACCGAAGCAAAATATGCTGTTTACCTGGAGCGGCAGAAGGCGGATGCCGCTTTAATGCTCAAGGAAGAGGAGAGGGTCATCCCAGAAGCGCTTGATTTTGAGTCGGTTCCCGGTCTTTCGAACGAGTTGCGCCAGAAAATGCGGACGCGCAGGCCGCGTTCCCTCGCCGAAGCCCAGCGCATCGATGGCATGACGCCGGCGGCTTTGGCGATTATTCTCGCGCATGTTCGCAATTCAGAAGCACAATCACGCAGGGGCGCAGCTTGAAACGAGACGCCTATGCAAGGTTGCAAGAAATAGCAGGTCCCGTTTCACGTGAAACATTCGACAAGCTGATCGCCTTCGAAACTGTGTTCCGCAAGTGGGCGCAGCGCATCAATCTCGTGGCGCCGTCGACCTTGGATGACGCTTGGGAGCGTCATATTCTCGACAGTGCCCAGGTGCTGAGGCTCGGCGGTGAAGCCAAGAGCTGGCTCGATATCGGCTCCGGTGGCGGGTTTCCGGGCCTGATCATAGCGTCGATGATCAACGAGCGGGCAGGGGCGTCCATCGATCTGGTCGAAAGTAACCGCAAAAAGGCGGGGTTCCTGCAGGCTGTTGTTGGCGAGCTTCGTCTTCCGGCGCGGGTTCACGCCAAGCGAATCGAAGATGTTCATGGTGTGGTTCGTTCGCCTGAGATCTTGAGCGCCCGGGCTTTGGCGCCACTTCCACTGCTGTTGGAGCTGTCAGCGCCCTGGCTGCAGGCCGGAACTACAGCGCTTTTCCATAAAGGCCGGGATTACCGCCAGGAAATCGAAGATAGCGCTCATCAGTGGGGATTCGATCTGGTAGAACACCCGAGCCTGACTGACGCGCAGGGAGTCATCCTCGAGATTCGGAACCTGCGCCGCATCTGATTGCGGCGCCATGTGACGAGACGGAAAACAGCAGTCGAGCCATGAAGATCACACCTAGAATCATCACAGTCGCCAACCAGAAAGGCGGCGTCGGCAAAACGACCACCGCCATCAACCTGGCGACGGCACTTGCTGCCATTGGCGAGCGCGTGCTCATCATCGACCTCGATCCGCAAGGCAATGCCAGCACGGGTCTTGGCATTGATCGCAAGGATCGCAGCGTGTCGTCCTATGACGTGCTAACCGGGGAACTGGAGATTGAGCAGGCGGCAATGGAAACAGCCGTACCTGGCCTGTCGATCATCCCGTCGACACTCGATCTGCTTGGAATCGAAATGGAAATCGCTTCAGCATCGGATCGAGTGCTGAAGCTGCGCAACGCCTTGCGAGCGTCGTCGGAGCGGGCGGCTGGCTACAGCTATGTGCTGATCGATTGCCCGCCGTCGCTCAATCTTTTGACGCTGAACTCGATGGCCGCGGCCGATTCCGTTCTGGTGCCTTTGCAATGCGAATTTTTCGCACTCGAGGGCTTGAGCCAGCTGCTTGAGACGGTGGATCAGGTGCGCCGATCGATCAATCCGGACCTGACGATCCAGGGCATCGTGCTGACGATGTTTGATGGCCGCAACAATCTGGCCAACCAGGTGGTCGAAGATGTGCGCGCCCATATGGGCGAAAAAGTCTACGACACGGTGATCCCGCGCAATGTGCGTATTTCGGAAGCACCGTCCTATGGCAAGCCGGCGATCCTCTACGATTTGAAATGCTCCGGAAGCCAAGCCTATCTGCAGCTCGCCTCGGAAGTCATCAGGCGCGAACGTAAACTCCGGGCCGCGTAAATCGATTCGGACTCGAAACAAGCTGGACAAGACATGAACGAAGACCTTTCCAGAAAGCGCCTTGGGCGAGGACTCGCTGCCCTAATCGGTGAGATGGACAAGCCTGTGGTACCGGAAAAGCCGGCGGCTCTGGCCGATGGACGTGTGCCGATCGAGTTCGTCAGCCCGAACCCGCGCAATCCTCGCCGCCATTTTGGCGAAGCCGAACTGGCCGATCTGGCGCAGTCCATCCGCGAGCATGGGCTGGTGCAGCCGGTCGTTGTCCGGCCCGCCGCCGAGCCCGGCCGCTATGAGATCATCGCAGGCGAGCGCCGCTGGCGCGCCGCCCAGCGTGCAGGGGTCAACGAGATCCCTGTCATCGTGCGTGACGTCAATGATCGCACCGCGCTAGAACTCGCCATCATCGAAAACGTTCAGCGCAGTGATCTCAACGCCATCGAAGAGGCGATGGGCTACCAGCAGCTGATCGACGACCACAGCTATACCCAGGCTGACCTCGGCCAGGTCATCGGCAAGAGCCGCAGCCACGTCGCCAATACGCTGCGGCTGCTCAAGCTGCCGGACGTTGTTCGCGACATGCTGATCAATGGCGATCTGTCGGCCGGTCACGCGCGTGCGCTGATCACCGCCCACGATCCGGCCGGGCTTGCCAAGCGGATCGTTGAAGAAGGCCTCTCGGTACGCCAGGCCGAGGCCCTGGCTCAGCTTCCGGCAGATGCGATCGTGGAAAAGCAGCCGACGCGTCCGGTCGAGAAGGATCCCGATACGATTGCGCTGGAAAAGCTTCTCACCGACGTTGTCGGTATGAAGATTTCGATCGCCCACAAGGAAAAGGGTGGTGAATTGCGTGTCAGCTATCGTTCGCTCGAGCAGCTCGACGATCTGTGCCGCCGCCTGAAGAGCGACCATATCTGATTGATTCTATTGAATCTTGTTGTTGAAGGCGCCGGCTCGTTAGCCGGCGTTTCTTTTTGTTTTCAGCGCCTGCCGCCGGCGAGACGCGCGCCTTCGACCGCAATGCCCAGCATTGCCTGACGCGCCAGTGCAACAGCCAGATCGGGCCTGCGCCGGGTCTGAAGCGTCGTCGACTGCAGCCTCGTCAGCGCCCGGGTCAAAGCGGCCGAACTCCAGCTTGTCAGCGTACGTTCGACCGCGCGGCGCCTTGCAAAGAACACCGGCGGCCTAGCCGCTGCTATGATGGCGGCGGCGTTGCGGCTGCCGGTTTCCATCTCGCCACGCATCAAATGGATGTTCTGGAGGTGTCGGGTGGCCGTGGCCAGCAATTGCGCTGCCTGGCTGCCTGTCTGGCACTGTTTGGTGAAGGCGGCGTCGAACTCGGCGATGTTGCCGCCAAGTGCGGCGTCGATGGCGTCGTCCAGCGACAAAGCCGACACGTCGCCAATCATGTCCTTGACGTCTTCGAGGCTGATTTGCCCGCGTCCCATGGCATAAAGCGTGAGTTTCTGAACTTCTCCGCGTGTCGCCAGACGGTCTCCGCCGAGGCTGCGCCGCAGCGCATTGCGGGCATCAAGGGCCATGGTCAGGCCGGAAGCGCGCAGTTCGTCGTCGATGACGGTTTCGATGTCGCGCGCTTCGTCGCCATAGCAGGGCAGCGCCATGCCGGCAAAAGCGCCTTCAACGACAGTGCGCAAGGGCGCGCCTTTCTTGAGGTCCTGGGCTTCGATCAGGATGATGGCGTCGCGTGGCGGCTCGGCAACGAGCGCCTTGACGTCGTCGGCGAGGTTCTTCTGGGCGGCCGCATTGCGCACCCAGATCAGGCGGCGCGGCGAAAACATCGGTACGGTGAGCGCTTCGTCGACAAGGCGACCGCTGTCGCGTTCGACGTCGGCGGCGTCGAGTTTCACCACCGAAAACGGATCGTCGAGGGGAAGGCCGGTCTTGGCGGCAAAAGCTGCCGCGCGCTCGGAAACGAGACCGCGGTCAGGGCCATAAATGAGCACGATCACCGCCTCGGCAGCGGGACGTGCCAGCCAGGAATCGACCTCGTGAGCTTTCTTTTGCGCCATTCCGCTCTGTTAGCACAGGCGCTTGGGACGCCGCAGCATTTTTGTCCTGAGCTCAGTCGTCGTCGACCAGAATGCGCTCGGCAGCACCGTCCATGTCTTCATACTGACCGCTGCGCAGCGACCACAGGAAGGCTGCAAGGCCAAGCCCGCCGAGAAAGAGCGCAACGGGCAGAAGAAACAGCAGATTGCTCATGATGCCATAGCCTCCTTGCCTGGGAAGGCTTGCTCCTTGTTTGCGGTAGGCTGCGGTGCGCTGGTTTTTCCCGCGCTGAGCCGCAAACCGTTGGCAATGACAATAACCGATGACAGCGACATCGCCAACGCGGCAACCAGCGGCGTGACATAGCCGAGCAGTGCGATGGGTACGGCAATCGCGTTGTAGACGACGGCGAGCGCAAGGTTCTGGCGGATCAGCCGGTTGGCTTTCCGGGAGGTTGCGAGCGTCAGCGGGATGGCCGAGAGGCTTTCGCGCAGGAAGACGAAATCGGCAGCCGCGCGGCCGATGTCTGCGGCACTCGCCGGCGCCATGGAAACGTGCGCCGCAGCCAGCGCCGGCGCATCGTTGAGTCCGTCGCCGACCATCAGAACCTTGCGGCCTTCGGCCTTAAGTGCTGCCAGCCTTTCGACCTTGCCGCTGGGCAATACCCCGGCGGAGAAGCGTTCGATACCGAGTGCGGCGGCAACGGAAGCCACCGCGGCGGGGCGATCGCCCGAGACTATCTCGATAGCCAGGCCTTGGTCCCGCAATTCGGCGATCGCCATGGCGGCACCGGCGCGAGGCCGGTCGTCAAAGGCGAATTCCGCGATCTCTGTACCATTCTTCGACAGCACCGTGCCGGCGATGGACCCCTCTTTTCCAGTTGCCCAGGGAGCGCGGCCAAGCCGATAGATGTCCTCGCCGAGCTTTGCCTCCAACCCGAAGCCGGGAACCTCTTGGATGCTATCGAAGCTCCATTGCCGGGTAGCTCCGGTGCCGCCCGCTTCGGCGAGTGCCTGCGAGACCGGATGACGCGAATGCAGCGCCATGGCACCGGCAAGTGAGACCAGTTCGGCTGGAATCTCGTTCAAATTGACCAGCCTGGGCTTGCCCAGCGTCAGTGTGCCGGTCTTGTCGAAGACGACCGTGTCGATCTCCGCCAGCCGTTCCATGGCAGAGCCGTCCTTGACCATGATGCCGTTTTCAAACAGACGTCGCGCGGCAGCCACCTGGACGATCGGCACGGCAAGGCCAAGGGCACAGGGGCAGGTGATGATGAGGACTGCGATGGCGATGGTGATCGCCTGGTGCCAGTTGCCGGCAGCGACCATCCAGCCGATGAATGCCAGGAACGCGGTCAGATGCACGACAGGGGCATAAAGTGAAGCTGCCTTGTCGGCGATGCGGCGATAGCCGCCGCGTCCGCTCTCGGCGGCTTCCATCAGGCGCATCATTTCGGCCAGGAAGGAATCCTGCGCCGCAGCGGTCGCCTCGATGGTCAATGGACCGGTCAGGTTGAGCGTACCTGCGCGCAGTTCGGCACCTGACTCGACGGCAACAGGTTCGCTCTCACCTGAAACGATAGCGCAATCGAGCTCGGATCGGCCCTTGAGCACCTTGGCGTCGACAGGTACGCGTTCGCCGGCCGAAAGCAGGATGTGTGTGCCTGGCTTGATGTCGCTGACCGGCACATAGGCGCTGGTGCCGTCGGGTTGAAGCACTGTCGCGCCACGGGCGGCAAGCCGCGCCAGACCCTTGACCGCGACACGGGCGCGCTCGCGCATGACATGGTCGAGTGTGCGGCCGATGAGAAGGAAAAACAGAAGTGATGCCGAGGCGTCGAAATAGGCGTGAGGGCCGTGATTGGCGGTCTCATAGAGGCTCATGCCGTAGGCGAGAAGGACACCGATCGAGATCGGCACGTCCATGTTGGTGCGCCCATTGCGCAAGGCGCCCCATGCCGAGCGGAAGAAGATGCGGCCGGAATAGGCAAGCGCAGGCAGCGCTATCAGCGCCGAGAGCCAGTGGAACAGATCACGCGTCGAATCTTGCGCGCCTGACCACACCGACACCGAAAGCAGCATGATGTTGCCGGCAGCAAAACCGGCGATGCCCAGGCCGCGGATCAGTTCGGCGAGGGTTTCGTCTTTTTCGTCGGCACCTTGCTCGAACAGATGGCTCTCGTAGCCAAGCTTGCCAAGAGCATCGGTAATGGCTGGCGCGCCCGCATCGTCGCGCCAGCGTATGGAAACGCGCTTGGTCGACAGGTTGACCCGCGCCTGCTCGACGCCGTCGAGCTTGCCGAGTGCTGACTCGATGTTGGTCATGCAGGCGCCGCAGTGCACCCCGGGAACGGAGAGATCGGTCTGGCGCAGGCCGCCGGGCAAGGTGCGGCTCGACAGCGCCAGCTCGTCGCGGGACGGGCCTTGGGGTGCGCTCGCAGCGAGGCCGAGCGCGGCATCGACGTCAGGCGCGCAGCAGCTCATTTCGCCTCTCCAGCGGCAACGATCAGGCGTCGCGCCTCATGATAGGGCGCGCCGTCCTTCAGCTTTGCCTCGGTGTTGACGATCCAGATGCCGTCGCGGACTGCAGCAGTGGCGGAGAAGGTGCCGTCGGCGTTACGGGCGAGCGTTGCTTGCCAATCCTCCGCCTCATAGGCCGGGCGGCGGAAAGAAACCGTGACGGCCTCGACCGCGATGGGCGCGCCGGAAGCATYGACCAGGCTATAATGTATGTCGCCATTGGCGATCTTGAGCGTGGCTTTCCAGCCAAGTGCTGCCTGAGCGCGTGACTCGGCAATGCGCTCGTTGAACTGCTGGCTGGCGACATAGGTGTTTTGCACGACAAGCCCGGTCCAGCTCGTATTGGCCAAGGTGGCCATGAGCAGATTGACGGCAATGATGACGCCGAAGAACGCGACCATGATGGCCAGCATATGCCGGCCAGTGAATGGTTTGGGCTGAATGGCGCGAGAGCTCATCTGCTTGCCTCCGGTACGTTGAACTTAGCGACATAAGAGGCTCTTTCGGAACCTGCCTTGTCCACGACGTTGAACTTGAAGCTTTGCCCCTCCGCCAGGTTTTCGCGTGGCTGGCGGACATAGACCCTAATCGTCTTGAGCTTGTCGGGCTCGGCCTCGACGATGATGGAACGGCTCTCGGGCTGGTCCATACCCACGACGCTCATGCTGGCACCGGTCAAACCCTCGATGCTGAGTTCGAAGCTGCGCGGCTCAGGCACCATGTTGAGCAGCTTGACGGTATAGCCGTTTCGGATCGACCCGTCCGACAGACGGACGAATTGCGGATTGCGGTCCTGCAATACATTGACCTCGAGCCTGTCGCGGCTCAGCAGGGCAAAAAGCAGGGCAACGCCAATCAGGCTCCAGGCGCCGGCATAGATGAAGGTGCGCAGGCGAAATATCCGGCCGAGGCGGAAATGAGCAATTGCCGCGTTGAGTTTGCCTTTGTCGTCGCGCACCCGCTTCGGGTCGATGGTCTTGCTGACCGGATCCGTGGCGATCGTCATGTTCGACTGATAGTCGGCAAGCGTGGCGTAGGAGATCAGGCCGCGTTCCTTGCCGATCTTATCCATGACACTGTCGCAGGCGTCGATGCAGAGCGCGCAGGTGATGCATTCGAGTTGCTGGCCATCGCGAATGTCGATGCCCATCGGGCAGACGGCGACGCAAGCGTTGCAATCGACGCAATCGCCAACGACAAGGCCTTCGGCGGCGGCCTTCTTGGCATGGCGCGAGCGCGGCTCGCCGCGCCAGTCATTGTAGGTGACGGTCAGCGAGTTTTCGTCGAGCATCGCTGCCTGGATGCGCGGCCACGGGCACATATAGGTGCAGACCTGCTCGCGCATCAGCCCGCCGAAGAGATAGGTAGTGGCGGTGAGGACAGCGACGGTGATGTAGGCGACAGGCTCGGCGTGGCCGGTGACGACATCGCGGAGCAAGGTAGGTGCGTCGGCGAAATAGAAGATCCAGGCGCCACCGGTGGCAACCGCGATCACCAGCCAGATCAGGTGTTTTACCGTGCGCTTGGCGAGCTTGTTTGCCGACATCGGCGCTGCGTCGAGCTTGATGCGGGCGTTGCGGTCGCCCTCAATGCCGCGCTCGACGACGAGGAACAGGTCGACCCACACCGTCTGCGGGCAGGTGTAGCCGCACCAGGCGCGGCCGACCGTCGAGGTGACGAGGAACAGCCCGATACCGGCCATGACCAGCAGGCCGGCGACATAGTAGAATTCCTGGGGCCAGATTTCGATGGCGAAGAAGTAAAAACGCCTGTTGGCGATGTCGAGCAGAACCGCCTGGTCGGGCGCGTATGGGCCGCGGTCCCACCTGATCCACGGCGTCAGATAGTAGATGCCGAGCGTGATCGCCATGATCAGCCACTTGAACTGGCGAAAACGTCCGGAGGCCCGCTTGGGGAAAACCTTTTTGCGCGCAGTGTAAAGCGGCTGGCGGGTCTTTGCGGAGTTGACCGCTTCTACTTCGAGCCTCTCGACTTCCGTCTCGTCCAGCATCTTTATCTCCTGCACCCCCGAAATCCGGGTTTGCTCTTTATGCTTGGCCAGCTGTCAACCGGCCTTGACCCAGGTCAAGCCCTGGTTTTCTACGCGTCGAGGCCCGGCATATCTGCCGAGCCCCCTTGCTTGCCTTTTGTCCACCGCGTGTCGGCGATGGCGGCCTATTCGCCGCCGCCCAGCGAATAGACGAAGACGGCAAGCTCCTTGACCTTCACGTCGCCCAGACGTGCACCCCAGGCTGGCATGACGCCGTGCTTGGGATGGCGTACCTGCTGGGCAATCGCGTTTTGCCCGGAGGCATAGAGGAAAATCGCGTCGGTCAGGTCTGGTGCACCCAATTCCTTGTTGCCCTTGGCGTTTTCGCCGTGGCAGGCGGCACAATTGTCGGCGAAGACCTTGGCGCCGGCGGGCACCAGATCCGGCGTGTCGGCCTTGCCGCCGAGACTTGCGACATAGGCCGAAACCTCGTTGATCTGCTGCGGTTCAAGAATTTCGCCGAAACCCGGCATCTCCGAAACATGTGTTTCCTCGTCGCCGGCAAAGCGGACGCCGTGCGCAATGGTCTGGTAGATCTGGTCGATCTTGCCGCCCCACAGCCATTCGTCGTCGTTCAGATTGGGAAAGCCGGGCGAACCCTGCGCGCCCGAGCCGTGGCACTGGATGCAGTTGACCTTGAAGGCAGCTGAACCGGCAGAAGTCGCGAACTGGCGCAGGTTTTCGTCGGCCATGATCTCGCTGACGCTCTTGCTTTTCACCGCATCGACATAGGCGCTCTTGGCGTTTTCGGCGGCAGTGAGTTCGGCCTGGACATCCGCGCGGCTGGAGTAGCCCAGAACGCCAGTGGTGACGGAATGAATCATCGGCCAGGCCGGATAGGCGATGGTGTAGGCCACAGCCCAGACGATTGTAGCGTAAAAGGTCCACAGCCACCAGCGCGGCATGGGATTGTTGAGCTCGGTGATGCCGTCCCATTCATGTCCGGTGGTCTCGACGCCAGACAGTTCGTCGATATTCTTGTCGCTCACAGATCAGTCCTCCTTGAGCGGAATTTGTGCGGCCTGTTCGGCCGATTCGCGGCTGCCGGGGCGAAGCGCGAAAATAACCGCGCCGATGAAGAAGACGGTCATCGCCAGCAGCCCCCAGCTGTCGGCGAAATGTCTCAAGGTGTTGTAGTCCATGACAAATCTCCTAGCGGTAGCCGGTGGCTGGGTCGTAGGTCGAGAAATCGACCAAGGTGCCGAGCATCTGCAGATAGGCGACAAGCGCGTCCATCTCGGTCAGTGCTGCCGGATTGCCGTCGAAGTCGCCAAGCTTGGCCTTGGGATAGCGCGCCAGAAGACTTGACGTGTCAGCATTCGGGTCAGCCTGTGCCTTCATGTCGGCCTCGGCGCTGGCGATCATCTCGTCGCTGTAGGGCACGCCGACGCGGCGGTTGGCGATCAGGTCGTAGCTGATGTTTTTCACCACAACCGGCGTTTCCTTGAGGAAGGCATAGCTCGGCATGATCGATTCCGGCACCACCGAGCGGGGCTCGATCAGATGCTGGACGTGCCATTCGTTGGAGTAGCGGTCGCCGACGCGGGCGAGGTCCGGGCCGGTGCGCTTGGATCCCCACTGGAAGGGGTGGTCGTACATCGACTCGGCCGCCAGGGAGTAGTGGCCGTAACGCTCCACCTCGTCACGGAACGGCCGGATCATCTGACTGTGGCAGAGATAGCAGCCTTCGCGGACGTAGATGTTGCGGCCGGCCAGCTCCAGTGGCGAGTAGGGACGCATCCCATCGACCTTCTCGATGGTGTTTTCGAGATAGAAGAGCGGCGCGATCTGGACGATGCCGCCGATGCTGACCACCAGCAGTGTGCCGACCAGCAGGAGCGTCGCGTTCTTCTCGATGATCTTGTGTTTGTCGAGCAGTGCCATATCGGGCTCCTTACTGGGCAGGCTGGAGGGCAGGGGCTGCGCCGGGCATCGGCTCTTCTTCGCGCACGTGACCGCGGATCGTCATGTAGACGTTCCAGGCCATGACCAGCGCGCCGGCCAGGTACATCAGGCCGCCGATCGTGCGGACGATGTAGTAGGGCTTCATGGCGGCGACGGTTTCGGCGATGGAATAGACCAGGAAACCCTGCTCGTTGTATTCGCGCCACATCAACCCTTGCGTGATACCGGCGACCCACATGACGGCGGCGTAGACGACGATGCCGAGGGTTGCGAGCCAGAAGTGCCAGGTGACCATCCGCATCGAGTAGAGCCGTTCGCGGCCCCACAGGCGCGGCACCAGGAAGTAGATGGCGCCGAAGGTGATCATGCCGTTCCAGCCAAGCGCGCCGGAATGGACGTGGCCGATGGTCCACTCGGTGTAGTGGCTGAGCGAGTTGACCGCCTTGATCGACATCATCGGGCCTTCGAAGGTCGACATGCCGTAGAAGGCGATAGCGATGACCATCATGCGGATGATCGGATCGGTGCGGATCTTGTCCCAGGCGCCAGACAGCGTCATCAGGCCGTTGATCATGCCACCCCACGAAGGCATCCAAAGCATGATCGAGAACACCATGCCGAGCGTCTGCGCCCAGTCGGGCAGGGCGGTGTAGTGCAGATGGTGCGGGCCAGCCCAGATGTAGAGGAAGATCAGCGACCAGAAGTGGATGATCGACAGGCGGTAGGAATAGACCGGACGTCCGGCCTGCTTGGGCACGAAGTAGTACATCATGCCGAGGAAGCCGGCGGTCAGGAAGAAGCCGACGGCGTTATGGCCGTACCACCACTGCGTCAGCGCATCCTGCACGCCCGAAAACAGCGAATAGCTCTTCGAACCGAGGAAAGACGCCGGCACCGCGAGGTTGTTGACGACGTGCAACATCGCAATGGTGATGATGAAGGACAGGTAGAACCAGTTGGCCACGTAGATATGCGGCTCCTTGCGGTTCAGGATCGTGCCCAGGAAGACAATGAGATAGGCGACCCAGACGACGGTCAGGAAGATGTCGACATACCATTCGGGCTCGGCATATTCGCGGCTCTGGGTGATGCCGAGCAGATAGCCGGTCGCTGCCATGATGATGAACAGCTGGTAGCCCCAAAACACGTACCAGGCGAGGTCGCCACCGAAGAGGCGGGCACGCGAGGTCCGCTGGACCACATAAAACGACGTGGCGATCAGCGCGTTGCCGCCGAAGGCGAAGATAACCGCTGACGTGTGCAGCGGGCGCAGGCGCCCCAAGTTGAACCATGGCTCGATGTTGAGATCGGGGAAGGCAAGCTGGCCGGCGACGACCACGCCGACAAGTAGGCCTACGACGCCCCAGAACACAGTGGCGACGACGCCGTAGCGCACAGGTCCGTCCATATAGGCCGATTTGTCCTCGGCCAGAATATCGACCGGCGGGTAGGTGCTGGTGCGCATCAAAACGATGGCGCCTGCGGCCAGCGCAAAAAACAGCACCCACATATGGGCGCCGAACTCGCTGTCGTGCGCGAAGGCGACACCTAGCAAGGCGACAAATGCCCCCAATGCCAGCAAGATGACTTCGATTCCGTATTTCATGAGCGATCCCCGACGGTAGCTGAGCGCCGAAAGCTCGCGTCGGCGCCAGACGGCACACATCCATGACAATTACACACACTGCCTTGATCTGGATCAAGGTCAAGCGTCGCGTGCCAGAACAGCCTTAGCGTACGAAGGGAAAACCAAAACAGTATGAATGCGCGTGAGGAAATGACGGCCGGATCAAAGCGCGCAGCTATACCAGAGGCTGTTGCCATCATGCGGCGTGCCCATGCGGCTCAGCTCGCCCTTTGCGACAGGCTGGAAACGATTGCCGACTCATTGCCCGGAGGGCTCAGCCGTCGCGAGTGCCTGCTTGCGGCACGGGCGCTGGGGCCACAGATGGCTAAGGTTCACCGCTTCGAGGAGCAACAGGTCTATCCGTACTTCGCCGCAAGCCTGGGGCAAAGTGCGGAAGCGCGCAAAACAATCGCCAGGTTGAAGCATGAGCATTTCGAGGATGAAGGCTACGCCGCCGAATTGCGCGATGCGTTGCGAATCGCTGCCCGCTGCCGTCGGGCGCAAAATCCCGAAACGCTCGGCTTCATGCTGCGCGGCTTTTTTGGCGCGGTTCGTCGGCATGTCGCCTTCGAGCGCGACCATGTGCTTGCCCAACTGTCGCCGCGTGCGTGACGTTGTTCAAACGTTGGCGCGGCGTTCCAGCTTGGCGACATCGAAGACCGTGATGTGGCGGTTGTTTTCGACCGCGATCAGGCCGTCCTTGCGCAGCTTGGTCAGCTGCCGGCTGACCGTCTCGATGGTGAGACCCAGAAAATCGGCGATGTCAGCGCGGGTCAGCGGCAGGTCGAAACTGACTTCGCTTTCGCTCTCGACCTCAGGATCGCTGTGACGGGCGATGAGATTGAGGAAGGAGGCGACACGTTCGGCAGCCGTCTTGCGCCCGAGCGTCAGCATCCAGTCGCGCGCCTCGTCGAGTTCGTCGAGCGCCTGTAGGTGCAGCCGGTGGCCAAGTTCAGGCGCTTGTTCGATCATCCGGTCAAGCGATGTCTTGGGGAAGGCGCAGACCGAGACGGCGGTAGCGGCCTCGGCGCTGATCGTGCTTTCCCGCTTGAACGGCCTGCCGATGAAATCAGGTGCGAACTGCAGGCTGACGATCTGCTGGCGGCCGTCGGGCAGGGTCTTGGTCAGCTTGACCACACCGGCCAGGATGTTGGCATAGCTGTCGATGCTGCCGGCATCGGAAACGAGTTCCGTGCCCGCCTCGATCTTGCGCTTGGTCGAATGGCGGCTGAGTTCGATCAGCTGCTCCGGTGCGAGCGCACCGCAAACGCCGCGGTGCCGCGCCTCGCAAGCTCGGCACAGCACGGGTAACTCCGAATTATGAATGTCCTGCCGAAGGGTCATCGCGTTGTCCGACCGTCTGATTTGCCCAACCTAAGGATCGCGGGCGGCAAAAGGAACGTGTCATTGTGTCCGCCGCCGGGGAGTTATTGATCCAGGTCAAGGCGCTGACGTAGCGTCCGTCCGATCCTTGGTCGTTGATGGAGACGATCATGGACAGCTCACTCGTCGAAAAATACGCCGCGCCGGTGCCGCGCTACACCAGCTATCCGACGGCGCCGCATTTCAACGCGGCAATCTCGGCAACGACCTATGGCAGCTGGTTGCGAGCCCTGCCCAAAGGCGCTTCCGCATCGCTTTATGTCCATATTCCCTATTGCGACCGGYTGTGCTGGTTCTGTGCCTGCCATACCAAGCAGACACGGAAATACGATCCGATCCTCAGCTACCTGATCGCGCTTGCCGGCGAGATCGACGCAGTGGCGTCACTCTGCGGAAGCAAGCTGAATATCAGCGCGTTGCACCTCGGAGGCGGGTCGCCGACAATGCTCAAGGCTGAGCATATTCTATCGCTTGGGCGCAGGCTGCGGGACAAGTTTGCATTTGCGCCCGATGCCGAGATCAGCGTCGAGATGGATCCCAATGACATGGACGAGGCGCGTTTCGATGCGCTGGCCAGCATCGGCATGACGCGGGCCAGCCTTGGCGTGCAGGATTTCGACGAGCGCGTGCAGCAGGCGATCAACCGCGAACAGACCTTTGAGCAGACGAAGGCAGTCGTCGACGCGGTGCGCGCGCGCGGCGTACGTTCGGTCAATCTCGACATGCTCTACGGGCTGCCGCACCAGACGCTCGAAAGCATCGCCGCATCGACAGACAAGCTTCTGTCGCTGCAGCCGGACCGCATTGCACTGTTCGGCTATGCCCATGTGCCGTGGATGAAAAAGCACCAGACGATGATCGACGAGGCGCTGCTTCCCGATGCCCGCGCCAGGCTTGAGCAGGCGGAAGCGGCGACGCGACTTGTCCTCGCCGCTGGTTACGAGGCCGTCGGCATGGACCATTTCGCGCTTCCCACGGATAGCCTCGCGGTTTCTGCGCGCTCCGGCACCTTGCGGCGTAATTTCCAGGGCTACACCACCGACCAGGCCGATGCGCTGATCGGGCTCGGCGCCTCTTCGATCGGCCTTTTGCCGCAAGGCTATGTCCAGAACATGCCGGCGACGGGCGAGTATGAGCGGCGCGTGCTGGCTGGCGGCTTGGCCACCGTACGGGGCTTTGCACTTTCCAATGCCGACCGCATGCGCGCCTGGGTCATCGAGCGGCTGATGTGCGATTTCTCGTTCTCGCGCTGCGCGCTTCTCAGCCGGTTCGGAGATGCCGCGCGCGGCGTCATCGCCGAAGCCGAACTGCTTGCCGCCAGTGATCGCGACGGCGTCTTTGTCCGCGCCGGCAACCGTTTTGTCGTCACCGAACGCGGCAAACCCTTCGTCCGGTCGATCGCGGCTGCTTTCGACTCCTATCTCGGCGAGGGCACGGCGCGCCATTCGATTGCCGTGTGAGGCAAACGAGCGTCCCCCTTGGTGCGCCGTGTCAAAATCCTGTATCTACCCCTTGCGTGACGGTGGTTGGCAACAGGATTTGACCGGATGAACTTGACGGTATTTGGAATTGGCTATGTCGGGCTTGTGCAGGCTGCGGTTTTGGCCGAGGTCGGCCATGACGTGGTCTGCGTCGATGTCGACGC
>NZ_JBFUIP010000095.1:0-21085 GCF_056401815.1 Aminobacter sp. P4_D5
GCGCTGAATATAGTTGGAGATCAGCTTATCGGACTTTGACCGCCTGAGGTCATCGGACTGAACGAGCTTAAGAATGCGTTTCGACACGTCGCCCCTCTCTTCGAAAACCCGCCCGTCCCAAGACGGGCGGGGATCAACCGCATTCACTGGGCCGTCTTAACTCGCGTCCATACCCGGTCCACCTGACGCAGGGCCGGACCCAGATCCTCGAATATCTGGAGACGATTCATTGTCTCGGCCGGCGGGTTGATTTCCTTGCTATTCTTGATCTTTTCAACCGTCAATTGCCGCGCGGGCATATTGGCCGTGCCGTTGGTCTGCTGCGAGACGTTGAGGGCTACGACTTCCGGACGTGTGTAGAACTGGAGGAACTTGATGGCGTTTTCCTTGTTCGGCGCGCTCTTCAAAACACAGACATCCTCCTGGTACATGGTCGCGCCCTCCTCTGGTATCACGTAGCCGAGGTCCTTTTCGTTTCCGAAAACGTCGATCATGGCACCGACAAAGTATTGGCTGGCAGCGATCTCGCCGGATTGCACCATGGGCCGCGCGTCGTAGGTGAAAGCCGCAACGTCGGGCTTCATGGCGATGATCGTGTCGGCCGCCTGTTGGAGCTCGGCCGGGTCAGTCGAGTTGATCTTGTGACCGTTGAGGATCAGGCCGACGGCCATCACCTCGCGCATGTCGTCGAGCAGGGTGAATTTCAGTCCCTTGGCCTTCACCGTCTCGATCAGATCCTTCCAGCCGGTGACGTCCTTGCCGAGGATCTTGCGGTTATAGAAAATGCCAACCGAGCCCCAGGCATAGGGCAGACAATACTCGCCGTTCGGGTCGCTCTTGGCCCGCAGGAACAAGGGATCGATATTCTTGAATCCCTCGTACTTGTTGATGTCAGTCTTCTCCAGAAGATCTAGCTTGGCCATGATGTCCTGCATGTGCACGGACGGAAAGATAACGTCGTAACCTGACGCGCCGCCCTGGATCTTGGCCAACATTTCCTCGTTGGAGGAATAGGTCGAGAGCTTGACCTTGATCTGGGTTTCCTCCTCGAACTTCTTCAGGACCTCCGGATTGATGTATTCGCCCCAATTGTAGATGTTGAGTTCGGCAGCACCCGCCATGCCTGTCGCCCCCAGAAGCGTGGCGAGCAAAAAGGCGGTTCGGCGCGTCCAGGCGCGAAAACCGGATAGACCGGCGTCATGTGATTTGAGCATCGGCAGTCTCCTCTGATGGTTCGGCCCCTCGTGGCCAGGCGCTTTTTTGCGCCATCTTTCCCGTCCCGGCTTCTTTCGACCGTTGACTTGGATGAACAAATGGTATCCACATATCGAAATCGCACAAGCGTTATTTTAGTAACATTTTTGGGGGCGACGATGCGAGAATCCATAGTCCGCCTTGAGGAGGCGGCGAAGGCCTTCGCTACGCCTGAAGGCCAGACCATCGTCGCGCTCGACGGCATCGATCTCGATGTCCGGCGTAACGAATTCCTGACGCTGCTGGGGCCATCGGGGTGTGGAAAAACCACTCTTCTGCAGGCGATCAGCGGCCTTGTGGAACTCGATTCCGGCCGCATCCTGATCGATGGCGATAACATGACCGACCGGCCGCCCTATCGCCGTCCAGTCAACACTGTGTTCCAGAACTACGCGCTCTTCCCGCATATGACCGTGGGGGGAAACACCGGATATGCCCTGGAAGTCGCTGGCGTCGCTAGGCCCGAACGAGCAAAGCGTGTAGCCGAAGCGCTTGCCATGGTCGGCCTAGAGGGGCTCGAAAACCGCAAGCCGCGCCAGCTTTCCGGCGGCCAGCAGCAGCGCGTGGCGCTTGCCCGCGCTATCATCGCCCGCCCGAAACTTCTCCTGCTCGACGAGCCGCTGTCGGCCCTCGACAAGAACCTGCGTCAGGCCATGCAGATCGAATTGAAGACGCTGCAGAACGAGCTCGGCATCTCCTTTATCTTCGTCACGCATGACCAGCAGGAAGCGCTGACCATGTCGGATCGCGTCGCCGTGCTCTCGGGCGGGCGTATCCAGCAACTCGATACGCCGCGCGCCATTTACGACCAGCCGAAGAATGGCTTCGTCGCCACCTTCGTCGGCGCCAGCAACCTTTTCGCGGGCGAAGCCGGCGGCGGCCAGCTGGTGACGCCGGATGGCATCGCCATTTCGCACGGCCGGCCCGGCGCCACCGGCGCGGTGACAGCGCTCATCCGCCCGGAACAGTTCTTCCTCGCGGAGGCCGGCAACGACGCGCCGGGCCTCGATATCGATCTCGAGCAGATCGTCTTCGTCGGCTCGACCTTCGAACTCTTCGGCCGCACGGCGACGGGCCGACGCGTCATCGCGGAAATCCCGGCGGCGCGTCGCAAACTCGTCGGCGAGGTCGAGCAGACGCGCCATGCCCGCCTCGCCTACGATCCGGCGGCCGTGCATCTCATTCCGGCGGAGGCCGCCTGACATGTCGTCGATCGCCTTTCGCCGCCGCGCCCAGCTTGCCGTCCTGCTCGGACCTGTCTCGCTGTTCCTGGCAGTCTTCTTCCTCGGCCCGCTCTCCATCATGATCGTGACGAGCTTCCTCGCGCCCGGCCTCTATGGCGGCGTGGAATGGAGCTGGTATCCGCATAATTACGGCCGCATTCTCGGCTTTGCCGATCCGATGTTCGAGGATTTCGACCCGGTCTACATAGCAATCTTCCTGCGCTCGATCCGGATCGCCGCGCTGACCGTGATCGCAACGCTCCTCGTCTGCTATCCGGCCGCCTTCTGCATCAGCCGCCTTTCCGAGCGCTGGAAGAATTTCTGCCTCTTCCTCATCACGCTCCCCTTCTTCGCCAGCCTCATCGTGCGGCTCTTCGTCTGGGTGCTCATCCTGCGCCAGACCGGCCTTGCCAACGACGTGCTCCTGAAGACCGGCCTCATAGCCCAGCCGCTCGATCTCATCTATACGGAAGGCGCGATCATCCTTGGCATGGTCTATGTCTTTATTCCCTTCATGTTCATGCCGGTCTATGCGAGCGTCGAAAAACTCGACTGGACCTTGGTACGCGCCTCACTCGATCTCGGCGCGGGGCCGATCCGCACCTTCTGGCGCATCATCCTGCCGCTAACGGCGCCCGGCATTGCCGGTGGGGCGGTCATCGTCTTCATTCCCGCGCTCGGCAACTTCATCGTCCCGACCATTCTCGGCGGCGCGAAGGTGATGATGCTCGGCAATCTCATCGAGCAGCAATTCCTTGCCGCGCGCAACTGGCCCTTCGGCTCGGCGCTCGCGATGATGGTGATGAGCGTGATGCTGGTGCTGCTCTTCGTCTCCGTGGTCGTTTCCGGCCGCCACGGCCTAAACGCGACCGGGCGCTAGGAGGATGCCCATGAAGATTTTCGCCATCCTCGGCCGCGGCAGCCTCCTTGCCTATACCGCCCTGTTCTTCGCCTTCATCTATATCCCGCTGGCGCTGATCGCGGTGTATTCGTTCAACGCGAACCCGGTCAACATGATGACCTGGACCGGCTTCACCACCGACTGGTATGTCCAGGTCCTCGGCTTCAAGACGAAGATTTCGGAAAACGCGCTCTATCTGGAATCCACCGACCAGCTCGTGCAGGCTGTATGGAACAGCCTGCAGATCGCCGCTTCCACCACCGCCATCGCCACCGTGCTCGGCACCGCCATGGCAATCGCGCTCTACCGCTTCGACTTCGTCGGCCGGCGCTTCTACCGCGTCGTCATGTTCATGCCGATGCTGATGCCGGATATCGTGCTCGGCATCGCGCTGCTGATCTTCTTCGTCAATGCCGGCATCAATCTCGGCATCGGCACGATCATCATCGGCCAGTGCACCTTCCTGACTTCCTATGTCTTCATAGTCGTCACCGCCCGGCTCGCCGGAATGGACCGCACGCTGGAGCAAGCCTCAGCCGATCTCGGAGCGAACGAATGGACGACCTTTCGCAGGGTGGTCTTCCCGCAGCTCCTGCCGGGCCTGCTCGGCGGCGCGCTGCTCGCCTTCATCATTTCGATGGACGACCTCGTGATCACCTATTTCATTGCTGGGGTCGATGTCACGACCCTGCCGATGTTCATCTTCGCCATGCTTCGGCGCGGCATCAAACCGGAGATCAACGCCATCGCCGTGATGATGCTGACCTTCTCCTTCATCATTGCCTCCCTCGGCCTCTATCTTCGCTCCCGGCAGAAGTGACCATGAACAAAAAAACAAAGCCCCGTGCCCGCGATCTCGGCCTCCCCTTCACCGGCCGCACCGGCCCCCTCAACGCCATCACCGATGTCGAAGGCATCGCCGTGGGCTTCCAGACAATCCAGGAAGAAACCCCGCGCCCCGGCAGGAAGCTGCCGGTCCGCACCGGCGTCACCGCCATCCTGCCGCATAGCGACTGCGAAACGCCCGTGCCAGTTTATGCCGGCGTGCACCGTTTTAACGGCAATGGCGAAATGACCGGCACACATTGGATCGAGGACGGCGGCACCTTCCTCGGTCCGGTCATGATCACCAACACCCACGGCGTCGGCATCACCCATCATGCAACGATCCGCTGGATGCTGGAGCGCTACGCCTCGACCTACGATACTGGCGATTTCCTCTGGCTGATGCCCGTCATCGCCGAAACTTATGACGGGGTGCTCAGCGACATCAACGGCATGCCGGTTACCGAAGCCGATGCCCGCGCCGCACTGGAAAACCTTTCCCGAGGCCCCGTATCGGAAGGCAACTGCGGCGGCGGCACCGGCATGATTACCTACGGCTTCAAGGGTGGCACAGGAACCTCGTCGCGCAGTCTTACCTATGCCGGCAAGGATTACACGATTGGCACGCTCGTGCAGGCCAATCACGGCCAGCGCGACTGGTTGACGGTCTGCGGCGTGCCAGTCGGAAAGCACTTGCAGGACAATACACCGCAAAGCCAGCTGAAGGAACGCGGCTCCATCATCGTCATCATCGCCACCGATCTGCCGCTCGCCCCGCATCAGCTGAAGCGTCTCGCCCGCCGCGCTGCCATCGGCATCGGTCGCAACGGCACACCGGGCGGTAACAATTCCGGCGACATATTCCTCGCCTTCTCCACCGCCAACCCCCAGCCGATGGCGCACCGCGCGCCCGAAATACTTTCCCTGGAGATACTTAACGACCAGCATCTGGACGCCGCCTACGTGGCTGCGGTTGACAGCGTCGAAGAAGCCGTGGTGAACGCCATGATTGCCGCTGAGGACTCAGGCGGCACGCCACATGACCGCTTCCGCATCGATGCCCTGCCGCACGATGCGCTCTTGAGTGTGCTCCGAGATCATGGGCTGCTCGGGGTATAGTCCATCCGGTATCACTAACAGAGTTGTCTCATCTTGTGCGGCTACCACGCTCAAGAAAGCCGCCAAGACCCATGTCGAGTGGCGCTCAATTCGTCTGGCCACCGATTTTCACGTCCTGCTCGGCGAGATGGCCGATAGCCCTATCCTGCTCAAGTTTTTGCGCGAGATCGTCTGTCGCTGCGGGCTGACGCTGGCCATGTATTCGCGGCCGCATTCCGCCGAATGCGGCATCAACGAATATCTCGATCTGGTCGACGCCCTGGCTGCCGCCGACGAGAAGACGGCCACCAAGCTGATGATGCGCCATCTGGAAACATCGCCCAGCCTCGCAGATCAAGCCTTCCTCCCGCCCAAGGCCGTGGCCGAGGCCATCGCCCATTATCGCGAAACCCTTGGGGGTGTGCTAGCTGAAATGGTGCCGAACCCTGCCGGCCCGCTTTCGCAACGCATTTGGCTGAAGCAGACATTCGGCAAAACTCCCAAAGCGGCACAGCCCTAGACGGCCACCCGACACCTTCCTCAATTCGTTGAGTAGGCAGGCTCCATTCCCATGCTCAGAACCTCACCGCGAGGTTTGCCGTGAAACCGTTTTCCTGTGCGCCGGAGGCGAACTGGCCGATATAGGACAGGCCGAAGGTCGCGTCGGGCGTCAGCTCGAGGTCGAGTCCGGCCTCGATCACCGCACTGTTTCTGGCGATCGGCACGCCGGCGATGGTGAAGGCGTCACCGGCCAAGAACGCCTGCGTTGCCGTCGGCGTGGTGTCGCCGAAGGCATGCCGCCAGCCGAGCATGCCGCGCAGCGTGGCTTCAACCGTGCCGAGGCCAAGATTGTGCTCGGCACGCAGGCCCAGCGTGGTGAAGGTGGCGTCGGTCGTGTCGCTGCGGCCGGACAGCGCCGCCGCACCGCCATTTTCGGTAAAGCCATCGGTATGCAGGCTGACATGGGCGAGATTGGCGAAGGGCTCGAACCGGACCGCTCCGTCCTCTATGCCATAACCGAACTCGCCGAACGCCTGGAAGGTACCGGCATGGTAATYGACACCGAGGCTCTCGGCGATGCCTGGGATGGCGACAGAACGGCGGGTGGAGAGATCGTTCCACGTATAGGCAAGGCCGCTCCTGAAGGCCAAATTGCCCCATTGCGTGCCGCCATAGAGACCGAGATGGTAGTTGTCGCTCGATCCGGACGAGAAGCGGTCCTCCACATCGAAACGGGAATGGCTGTAGCCCGCCATGACGCCGAGGCGCCAGTCGCCAACCAGGCCATCGGTGCCGATCAGCAGGCCGCCGGTGGACCCCTTGAGGCTGGCGGCATTGCCGTCGCCTTCGATCGTGTCCCATGAACCGAAGCCGTAGCTCCAGAACACGGGGCCGGCTTCATCGGGGGCGACCGCCACGGGTGTGTCGCCCGGTCCATAAGCAAGCACCGGCGCATGTGAGGCGCCCGGCGCGGCGAAGGCGGCACGCAGACGGTCGTCGATGGCGTTGCGCACGAAGCGGCTGTCCTCGATGAGCGCGGACTTGGCCGAGGCGTGGATCTCGCCCGACAGTGCATCGAAACTCTTGCGCACGATGTCCGGATCGACGGTCAGCGCGATCGAGCCCCAGACGGCATGGCTGCTCTCGAACGTATCGATGGCACCGCCAGTGGCGCTCTGGTTGCGGGTCTGCCCGACGCTGGCAAAGGCCAGATTGTTGCGCTGCAGTTCCAGCGTCACGTCGTTGCCGTCGCCACCGGCATAGTCGAGCAGGGCATCAAGGAAGAGCAGGTTTTTGGTCACCGGATCGACAAATGTTCCAGCTACGGCGCCGGCGCTGTGCTTTTCGAGGATAGTGAAGGGACCGTTGAAAACATTCCAGCTTGCCGCAGTCGTCGGGGACAGCACTAGGTCGAGGCTTGCACCGGCGATGTCGACAGATCCGGCAACGACAATCTTGTCGGCCTCGCTGGAGGTCGCCTCGATGCGCAGCGTGCCATGGTTGACGTAATCACCAAGCACATGCTGGACTCCTATGGAGTTGCCCGGCGCATGCACCGCGCCCGCCGCAATGGTGACGATCGAGCCGGTCGAACCAAGATTGCCGGTGCCACCGAGCAGGCCGCCCGACTGGATGGTGAGTGAACCACCAAGCGTACCAGTCCCGTTCTGGCCAACGATCAGTCGCCCACCCGTGACGGCGGTTGAGCCGCCAAAGGCTGAACTGTCGCCCGTCAGCACCACAACACCCGACCCAGCCTTGGCGAAGGCGCCCGATCCGGAGAGGATACCGGCATAGGTTCCGCTGCCGGCCTGGTCAAAGGTGAAGGATGCGCCGCTGCCGATAGCCGCATTGCCAACGAAGCGATCCGTTGCCGAAACCAACCCGCCGGCCTCGATCGTCCAGTTGAGTGACGATGTGCCAGCAAGTGTCAAAATACCCGTACCGCGCTTGGTCATGACACCGTTGGTGCCGCCCTGGCCCCCTACATCGCCCAGGAAGCTGGCATTGGCTGTCTGGTCGAATACGACCGTTCCAGCATTGCCCAGATCGCCCTTGATCGAGGCCACATTGCCGATCAGCGTACCGGCCGCTACAGCGGTGTTGCCGATGTAGCTGTTGGCGCCCATCAGCACCAGTGTGCCGCCACCCGTCTTCACCAGATCGCCGCTACCGGAGATCACGCCGCTAAAGGTGGCGGTGGTGCCTGCGCTGGAACTGAGCGCGCCCCCCTGGCTGCCCAGCACGATGCTGCGGGCCGATATCAGCGTGGTGGTGGTTTGCAGCGTGCCGCCATCGAGTGTGAGCGCGGCGGAAGATGCGCCCAGCGCGTCATCTTGGGCAATGGCCAAGGTACCTTGCCGAACCGTCCACGGTGTCACCGCTGCGGTGGTGCCCGTCAGCGTCCAGGTGCTCGAGCCGGTCTTGTCGAAACCGGTGAAGCCCCGATATTGCTGCCCGGCGCCGATCTGGCTGGCGTTGAATGTCCCGTTGGTCGCACCGCCAAGAGCCAGCACGTTGTTTGCGCCTCCGCCCGACACCACCACATCGCCCGTGATGGTCGAACTGCTCCAAAGTTCCAGCCGGTTGTTGCTGCCCGCGAGCGAAATGGCGTTCGCGCGCACCGCGCCATCACCGGAAAGGCCGCCGGCGATCGTGCCGGAATTGACGATGCTGATGGCGCCGGTCGTGGCCCCGATGACGCCGACGCCCCCGCTGCCGACATTCGAGCCGACGTTGACAGCGCCGCCGCCGCCGCCGGCAATCTGCCCCTCATTGTGGAGCGCCGCCGCCTTTCCGTCACGGAAAAGGATGCCAACGCCACCAGCGCCGGCATTGTAGACGGGATTGTTCGACGTTGCGCTACCGCCGCCGCCGCCGGTGATGGTCGCGGTGCTGGCATTGGCAATGTCACCGCCCCACGCCTCGATTCCGGCACCTGCATTGCCGCCAGTGACGTTGGCGCCGCCATTGCCGCCGGTGATGACGGCGTTGTTCTCGATCATGCCCTCATTGCTCAGCACACCGGCGCCGCCTAGGCCGCCGTCACCATTACTGCGGCCGCCACCAGCACCGCCGACGATGGTGCCCGCCCGATGCTCGAGCGCTCCGCCCCCGTAGAGGAACAGCCCGGCCCCGCCGTGGCCCCCATAGTAGCCATCGCCGCCAGCCCCGCCGGTCACCGCAGAGGTGCCACCGGCTCCTGCATTGATGGTGACCCGCCCACCGCCCAGCAACACCATCGCCGCTCCGCCGCCGCCCCCGCCACTTCCGGTCGCATGGTCACCACCTGCGCCGCCGGCCACATTATAGCCATGGGTCGTCACGGCAGCGTCCGGGGTCGTCAGCACCAGGCCGCCGCCGCCGCCGCCGCCGCCGCCGCCAAAGTAGGCACCGGCGACGCCAACAGCACCTGTGGCGCCCGCGTCAGCGGCGCCGAGATCGACCGTCGGCAACGCATTGATATTGCCAGCGCCACCACCGCCGCCGTCACCGCCATCGCCGGGAAAACTAATATGGCCCCCGCCAGCGCCGCCGCCGCCGCCGCCGCTGCTGACATTGTTGGGTGAAGGTGCCTGACCGCCAGCGCCACCATTGCCGTGGCTGTTGCTCGTACCGGAGCTGCCATCCTGTGCCGTTCCATCCGGCACTTGCGCCGCTGTGCCGCCATCGCCACCTTCGTTGTCGACGACGGAGCCGAAAGCGCCCCCACCGCCACCACCGGCAAGGCCGCCGGCGCCACCAGCACCGCTATACCGAGAGTCAACTTTACCGCCACCACTACCACCACCCTGGGTGATCTGCTGAGCCGAGGCCACATCAGGACTCAGCGCCGTCCCGCTCCCAAGCATCAGACCGAGCAGAAGCGTCTCCGGAATATGCAGCGATCGCCGGCTAGGGCCAGATGCCGTCACTTGCCTCTCCGCCAATGCCAACCGCCCGCCCGGCTTGACGCCGTTCCCTGCTTTCGCTGCATCCGCGCTACGCCCGCCATTCACCATGCCCCGATCCCCAAGTTTTGCCTGCCCGCCGCATGCAGTCTGCGCAGGCGCCTGCACCATGTCCCTTGCCCAACCTGGGAGCACGGTCGCATGTCGTTTTTGATTGCCGTCCGAGGCAGCCATAACAGAACATTCTCGCACCAATATTTGGCCGAGATCTTTTGATGTCGTTTTCTGCGAATTTTTTCCTTACAAATGCCAGGACGTGTTTTTTTCTGTGTCATGCATGAWGACTATTGCTGGATATACTTTAGACGTGAACTGACCTGCCTATTGTCGCAGAACCYGAGGAACCAGCGCCCACGCTAGGTTCTGCCCCCGCCAATCCACCGGGAGAGCCATGCAATCCGTGCGCTATGCCGACCTGATGTTCCAACCCGACATGCTCTCCGCAACGAGAGATGACGGAACGGTCCTGCGGCTGACCCGGCAGGAGCGGGCCCTGATCCTGCAATTGAGCCGCCAGCCACACAAACTGGTTACCCGACCGCAATTGCTGGAAGGCCTGGGTGACCTCGCTGGAGCGCTCGGCGAACGCAATGTTGACTATCTGATCAACCGCCTGCGCAAGCGGCTGGGAGACAATGCCCGCGCTCCTCGTTTCATCGCGACCCAGTATGGCGAGGGCTATCTGTGGGTCGCCGATGCGGTCGCGGCCGAAGTCGTCTCGGCCTTCCTGCTTATCGGTCCTGCTTATGGTCTCGCACAGGACACGGGCCAACTCCGGTTGATCGTCGAGAGCCTCGCGAAGCATCTTGGATCTGCGCTTGGGGAACAGCGTAAGGTCCTATGCATGCCGCAGTGGCGGTTCGAGCAAGACGCGGCAGGAACCGTTGCCCATAGTCTGGAAGTGAGCCTGCTGACCGACGGCGGGCACGTTCATATGGCGCTGGTTCTCAGGGATGGCCGAACCAATATGTTGATTGCGCCCTTTCGGATCACCTTGTCAGGTCCGTCACATAGTGCGGATCTGGAAGCCTTCTCTCAATCTCTGGTCCAGTCGATCTGGACCCATGCGGCCTTGCCCGACGGCGAGCCCCCGGAGCCGACCGATCGGCCATTGCATTTGCGCTTGCACGACGCGGCCCGACTGGTCTCGCCTGGTTCCGAAAGCTGGCACCAGAATGCGCCCAGGCTCGAAGCGGCTCACGCAGCCAATCCCGATGATCCCACCATTGCCGTTCTGTGCGCGCTCAATCGCTATGCGCAGTTGATCCTGGCGCCGCTCATGCCGCGTACCCCGCCCCTCACGGATGCCGAATGGCTGTCCATCGAAGATGAGATTGAACGGCTGGCGCTGGGGGCGCTGCCGAAAGCCGAGGGCAAGCCCATGCTCCTCATGGGAATCGCAAAAGTTCTGCGCTTCCTCGACCGAGGCCATCTGCAACTGGCCTGCCGGCTCACCGACGAAGCCTTCCTCGCAAGCACTGCCTTTGCTGCTGCCTTTGCCATGAAGGGGCAAATCCACGCCAGTCAGGGCGATATCGAA
Source organism: Aminobacter sp. P4_D5 (assembly GCF_056401815.1). Taxonomy (NCBI): domain Bacteria; kingdom Pseudomonadati; phylum Pseudomonadota; class Alphaproteobacteria; order Hyphomicrobiales; family Phyllobacteriaceae; genus Aminobacter; species Aminobacter sp. P4_D5. The sequence goes on from NZ_JBFUIP010000095.1 coordinate 11,293, forward strand.
CGCGCGATCGAGCTCTACGACCGGGCCATCGAGCTCAGCGAGGCCGGATCGCAGTTCCATATCTATCTTCTGGTCATCAAGGGAACTGCCTTGCTTGCCGCGGATCGTCGCGGCGATGTCGCCCAACTGACTGCCGAGCTTCATACGCTTGACCCGGCCAGCCGGCTCAGGGTCGGCCTGTTCTTCCTGTCACCTAAGGCCCGCCTTGTCCCCGCGGTGCTCAAGCCGGTTCTGGCTGCTGTGACGATGGCCCAGGGGCAACGCATGCTCATGTATCTGTATAGGGTCTCTGCACGCCAGTTTGAGCGCCGGCACCACCAGAAGAACGTGTTGCTGGGACTGTCTATTCATCTCGTCAACATGCATGGCGAGCGTGTAATCCCGCCAGAACTGAAAAGACGCTTCCCGGATCTGGCTGTCAAACAAGGCAATGCACAAGCAGCATTCGATTGAGATGACCTAAATGTAATCTGGGTCCACTCGGTTGAATAGGCGAGATACGTCGCAGGTCTAACCTCGAGCGTCAACTTCGCGCTCGGCGATGTCTGCAACTGGGAAATGGCAAAGCCGCTCTCTACGACCGACATTGAGGGCGCATTGCTGACTGGCATTCCTGGGGCCGAAAGCTGCCTGTCCGGTTTCGGGGCGAGAATTAGATAAGCCGACATACAACAATGGTCGGATGACCAACGGGGCTCTCGACCGTTTCGGCAAGTGCCCTTTGCACCGAAGCAGTGCGTTCCTCTTCGGCGAGAACTCACATGCCGGTACCACCTAGGCAAGACATCCACAAAGTTATTGACTGACCAGTCAGTATGCGTAGTGTGGAAACCACACGGGCCATCGGGTCGGCGTTCCTTCCATTCACGTTGACCTATCGACCCTTCAATTTGCGCGCTTTCCTTCTTGGCACAAACCACGCCCCCCAACGATTGCACGGCCACAGCAAGCAAAGGTTTCAGAATGCAGCCAAATAACTTGCCCATTGCGAACGAGACCATACTTAGGCACCTGGTAGATGAGCTTATTCCAGGCGACGGTCGCTGGCCCTCAGCCTCCGACGTCGGCGTCCACGGTGTGGTATTGTTGCGCTTGTTTGGCGATCAACCCTCCCGCGCCATCGAACAATTGGCTGCAGCGCTCGATTCTGATTCAGACAGCCTACTGAACGCCGCTTCGGAACGCCGCATCTCGGCTGTTCGACAGTTTGAAGAGGCAAACCCTGTTCTATTCGAGAAAATCTACACCGCAGCGATACTCGCCTACTACGAGATGCCGGGCGTAGTGGAGGCGATCAGAGCCGGGGGGCGACCATACTCCACATTCCCCCATGCAGACGGATACCCCATGCCGGCCTTTGACCTTGAACGCGATACGCCGACCCACGGCCGTGGACGCTATCTGCGAACCGAAGACGTCGTGCCCCTGAACCTGTCGTCGATCGACCTTGGTTCAGCAACTACCGAACGTTGGGGGATGGAGCGATGAGCCGGCAGCGTATCTGCGACGTCCTGATCGTCGGCGCCGGTGCGACAGGGTCGCTCGCCGCACTCGTCTTCGCGAAGGCTGGACTCGACGTGGTCTGCCTGGAGCAAGGATCCTGGGTAAAGGCTGACGATCGGCCGCACGGACATGCAGACTGGTCTTGGCAGAGACGCAACAGATGGAACCCCGACGTCAACAAGCGCGACCACGCAGACGATTTTCCGGTCGAGTCCAACTCATCGCAGATTCTCATGTGGAACGCCGTTGGCGGGTCGACCAACGTTTATGGCGGGCTGTGGCCCCGCTACCGTCCGTCAGACTTCAGGAAGGGCATCGAACATGGCCTTCAGCCCGACTGGCCCATCACCTACGAGGACGTCTCCCCCTTCTATGAACTCGCGGATCAGGTCGTAGGCGTCTCGGGGCTGACAGGTGACCCTGCAATGCCACCGCGCGAGCGCTGCCCAACCCAACCGCTGCCTGTATCCGACGTCGCCCGGCGGCTTTCGGCCGGTTTTGACAAGCTTGATTGGCATTGGTGGCCCGTCGAGGCATCAGTCATCACGGAAGACTATGACGGTCGCCCTGCCTGCAACAATTGCGGCGTATGCAATGGCTGCCCTCGCGGTTCGATGAACGAATACGCGACATCGATCTGGCCCAAGGCATTGCGTGCGGGGTGTGAACTGCGAACCCATGCCCGCGTCCTCAAGATCGAGAAGGGAGCGGATGGCCGCGCGACCGGCGCCTACTACATAGATCGCGACTCCAACCAGGTTTTGTTCCAGAAGGCGCGGATTGTTGTCGTGGCAGCCAACGGCGTTGGAACGCCGCGCCTCCTGCTGGCCTCGGACAACTTGGCCAACGGCAACGACCAGGTCGGCCGCAACCTGCTGCACCACACGCTCGTGGCGTCCGAAATGTGGGTCGACCGCCCGGTCGACGGACACATGGGCTATGCCGCCTCGCTGATCAGTCGCGAATTCGCGGAAACCGACCTGTCGCGCGGCTTCGTGAACGGCTTCAACCTCAACTGCATCACTTCGACTCCATCTGCCGGGGAGTTGGCTACCGGATGGCTTTCGTCGGCCCATGCGCCCTGGGGATCAGGGCATCATCGATGGTTCGAAAATCATTTCGGCCATTCTATCGGCGTCTTTGCCATCGGCGATGATCTTCCCAATCCCGAAAATCGCGTCACGTTGGACACTCGGACGGATTCGGACGGAATGCCCGGAGCTAAGCTGCATTACGCGCCCGGTGAAAACGACAAGCGCATGATGAACTACATGCTGGATCGGCTGAAGGATCTCGCGCAGGCATGCGATGCCGTCGAGTATCGTCTGCAGGACTACCGCGATGCGAATGGGGTATACCGGACGCCCGCCTGGCATATGCTGGGCACATGCCGGATGGGCAAGGATCCGGAAACCTCCGTGGTGAACGGCTGGAACCAGAGTTGGGAGGTGCCCAACCTGTTCATCATCGACGGGAGCGTCCTTGCGACCGGCGGGACCGTGAATCCGACGCCGACGATATCCGCGCTGGCCCTACGGTCCGCGACCTACATACGCGACAACTTTGCCGCCTTGTCCAAGGCCACCAGCCTTCCGGCAATGGCATGATTGCTGAGCGGAGCGAGTGGTCTCTGCGACGCTCGCTCCGACTCAACTACAAGAACATTGGCCACATCCCTCGAAAGTGGCACACTCAGCCGGGACGCAGACCGGTTCCGTCCAGCGAACTCAGGTGATCCGACCGCGCGCTGCCACCGGCTCGGCCCGGACGTAATACTCTCCCCTGACGAGATGCACGCAATCGACCATGTTGCTGACGACACAAGCATGGTTGGGGATGATGCGCAGGAACTCCCCCACCGAAGGCATCAGCTCGCCGCCATATTCGATCCGTCCGTGCTCTTCGTTGAGAGAAGTGACTGAGCTGTCGGGGCGGTCCAGTACCATGCCATAGCCGCTCATGCCGAAGAGATCGGACGTCAGCACCTTCGTGCCGGCATCGACGATCGCTCGGCCTCGCGCGGGCGAACTGACGACGGTCGTCAGCACCGTCAGCGCGCAATCTTCCGGCCCGCAAGCACCAGCAGAGACAAGCGAGCGATCATTGTAAATGTAGCTGCCAGGCCTGTACTCGGTCAGGCTGGCGTGATGCTTCATTGCGTATAGGTCGGGGGTTCCGCCGCTCGACACGACTTCGGCTTCGATCCCCGCAGAACGAATGATTCGAGCAACACGCTCCAGCCATTCCCCGGCTGCATTGCCCTGGCCCGGAGCCGGGTAGGTCATCACGCCAGCGAAACGCAAGCCTGGGGAGCTGGAGATCTGCCGGGCCAGTTCGAGCGCATCCTCCGGGGTCAGGACGCCACACCGCTGCATGCCGGTATCGCATTCCACCAGGACGCCGAGTTCACTTTTTCCGTCCGCGAATGTACGCGCAAGGCCACCAACGACTTCGGCGCTGTCGGCAACCACCGAAAGGTGGCACCGCTCGGCGAGATGCCTGAGCCGCTCAAGCTTGCGATCGCCGACAATGTTGTAGGAAATGAGGATGTCATCGATTCCGGCATCGGCCATCACCTCGGCTTCGCCGATCTTCTGCGCCGTCACGCCAACAGCCCCCGCCGCCAGTTGTGCGTGCGCCAGTAGCGGCAATTTGTGCGTCTTTATGTGGGGCCGGAGTGTAACGCCGAGCTTGTCACACTGCTCCTGACAGCGACTGATATTCCGTTCGACGATATCGAGATCGATCAGCACCGCGGGCGTTTCGACGACGTCGCGCCAGCGCCGCGGACCGGCATCGGGCAGCATCAGGGGCTTTGCGGTCATTCTTTTCCGTCCAAGGATTTGACGTTGCGCAGATAGTCGAGAACCATTTCGGTCATATGCTGGAGACGCACCTCTTCCGCACCCTTCCCGTGCAGATCGCGATTGAAGACCACGCCGAGCGTCCAGCGATTGGCTAGGAAGAAATAGCCCAGGCCGACGATCGAGATATAAAGTTCGACGACATCGACATTCGACCGGAAAATGCCCTGCTCCTGACCGCGGCTGATCAACTCGCTCAGGCGCCGCGATAGCGGCGTGAACATGCTGCGGATGCTCGCCGATCGCTCAAGGTGCTGGGCCTTCATCAGGTTTTCGGAGTTCACCAGAACGATGAATTCCGGATGATCGACGAAGTACTGGTATGTGTGCGCGATGAGTTCGCGGATGCCAGCTTCCGGCTCGAACTCGTCCAGAACCAGGGCCTCGTTCTGCGAGCGAAGCTCCCGGTAGATATCTTCCAGGACGGCTACGAACAGATCATCTTTCGAACTGAAGTAGTGATAGAGAACACCCTTGCTCATGCCCGTGCGGATGGCGATCCGATCCGTGCGAGCACCATCGTAGCCGTTCTCGGCAAATTCCTCGCGAGCTGCTTCGATGATCATGAGCCTGGTACGCTCGGGGTCGCGCTTCTTGGCAGCCGGCTTTGCTTCGCTTTCAGAGTCGCGCTTGCGCTTTTCTACCACCGGATACGCTCCTTCGTGTCAGCTGCGAAGAGATGGAGGTTGGTCGGGTCGAAGACGAGCCCGACGTTCTCTCCTTGTATGAGATGCTGGCGGGTCCGGGACTGGACCGTCCATTTTCCGGAACCGACCGAAAGAATAACATTGGTCTCGCACCCGGTATGCTCGACGAGATCGACCGTACCGGTGAGTTTGGCGCCCTCGGGAGAAACAACTTCCAGGTGTTGTGGCCGCACCCCTGCTACAACCTCCTTGTGGGCCGACGGTGGTACATTGGCAAGGTTGATCGGACCTGAGCCGGCATGGAATTCGAGCGTGGCTGCTCCGTCTCCGGCCGCCAACGTTGCGTTGCCCAGGTTGATTGTCGGAGAGCCAAGAAACCCGGCGACGAAAACATTTGCCGGCTTGTCGAAAAGTTCGAGCGGCGTCCCCACCTGCTCGACCTTGCCCCGGTTCATCACCACAATGCGATCGGCCATGGTCATCGCCTCGATCTGGTCGTGCGTGACATAGATTGACGTGGCGCCCAACGACTTGTGCAATTGGCGGAGCTCGATGCGCATGTGGTGCCTGAGTTTCGCGTCGAGATTGCTCAGCGGTTCGTCGAACAGGAAAGCCCGCGGCTCTCGCACCATCGCCCTGCCCATCGCGACGCGCTGGCGCTGTCCTCCCGAAAGGGCACGCGGCTGCCGGTCGAGAAGCGCATCGAGATGCAGCGTGCTGGCAACTTCGGCAACAGAACGACCAATTTCGTCCTGGCTGGCGCCGCGCAGCTTCAGGGGAAAGCCGATGTTCTGCGCGGTCGTCATATGCGGATAAAGCGCATAGGTCTGAAACACCATCGCGAGATCACGTCTCTGCGGTCCGACGTCGTTAACGACCTCGCCGTCAATGGCGATGGTGCCTCCCGAGATGGATTCCAGTCCGGCGATCATCCGCAAAAGCGTAGACTTGCCGCATCCCGACGGACCGACCAGGACGACGAATTCGCGATCCTCGATTGCGATACTGACGTCGTCTATGATCGTAACCGCGCCATATTGCTTGCGAATATTGGTGAGATTAATCGAAGCCATTCAGCTCCTCCTACTTGACCCCACCAAGCGCCATTCCCCCAATGAGATAGCGCTGGATGGATGCAAAGACGATTGCGACAGGCACCGACGCAAGCAACGTCGCGGCCATGATGAGATGCCATTCAATTTGGTAGAGAGTGCCTGTCAGGAACGCGATCTGAACCGGCGCGGTCTGCTGGGTGACTTGACGCAACAGCGTCAGCGACATCGCGTATTCGTTCCAGGAATTGACGAAGGTGAAGATTGCCGTGACGACGATCCCGGGAAGGCATAGCGGCAGGAATACCCTGACGAAGGCGCTGAACCGGCCGGCGCCGTCGATCCACGCCGCCTCCTCGAGATCCTTCGGAATGGTCGCGAAATAGCTCTGCAGCATCCACACGGCAAATGCCATGAAGAAGGCGCTGTGGGCGATGACGACCGACAGCAGGCTGTTGACCAGGCCGAAATAGGCAAACATTCGAAACAGGCCGACAATCAGGACGATCGGCGAGATCATCTGGGTGATGAGAAGATAATTGGTCAGCGCGCCTTTGCCGGGAACTCTCATCCGGGTGAGCGCATAGGCGGCAGGTATGGCCACGGCCAACGACAGAACGGTCGCCCCGATACTGATCGCCAGCGAATTGGCCAATGCCCGTCCAAAACCTTTCTCGAAGATGAGTTCCGCGAAGTTGCCCAGATAGAGCTCTCGCGGCAACCACGTGCGATGGAAGGTGAATATTTCGTCCTTCTGCTTCAACGACGTCGACAGCATCGTCGCGTAGGGAAACAAAACTACCAGGAGGAACGGCGACAGGAGTGCCCAGCAAACAAGACTTTTCTTCGCCTTAGTCATCGTTTCGCGCTCCCTGTGCTTTGGTCAGAAACAGATAGACGATGGCAAACACCAGAAGAATGGCGAACATGACCATGGAGCCAGCTGCTGCATTGCCAAGTTTGCCGAACGCGAAAGCCTGCTTGTAGACGTAGGTGATCAGAATGTCGGTCCGGTTGGCGGGACCGCCGTTGGTCATGATCCAGATGATCGGGAAAGAATTGAAAACATAGATGACGTTGAGGACGAGCGCGATCTGCATGAACGGCCACAGCAGCGGCAGAGTGATATAGTAGAAGCTCTTGGTAGGCGCCGCTCCATCGATGGCGGAGGCCTCGTAAAGGGACTCCGGGATCGACGTCAGCCCACCGAGAAGAATGGTCACCGTAAAGGGCACCGACACCAGAATTCCGATCAGTATCTCGATGAGGAACGCCATTCTGGCGTCCGCCAACCACGGATAATTCTCGAATGGCAGGCCAAGTGCGGCCAGCGTCATGTTGAGCGTGCCGAAATCACCATTTACGACATAGCGCCAGACCACCGCCGTCATCGCAAGCGAGATAGCCCACGGCAGCAGCACGATCGTTCGGGCGATTGTCCGGCCGTAGAAATCCTCGTTGAGGATCAAGGCAATCGGTACCGAAACCAGAAGGGTTCCGCCTACCACGCAGACAGTCCAGATCACTGTCTGGCGTGCAGCCTGCAGAAAAACCGGGTCGGCGAACGCCTTGGCAAAGTTGGCAAGGCCAGAAAACTCGCGGACAACACCAGTGCGGCTCACGTCAAAGAGCGACATGCGGATCACGTCGAATATCGGATAGCCGATCACGGCGACCGAAAGCAGCAGACAAGGTGCAATCAGCATCAGCGCGAAGGCCGGCCCCGGCAGCCCCATCTTGCTCGACCGGCCGGCGCTTACGGCCCGTCTGGGAGCGGTCTTCTCAATTCCCGGCATACGCGCTTTACCTTTGAGGAAGGGTGGTGGCGTGGTCTTCACGCCACCTGAGTAGAATGGGATCGCTCGCAGGCGACGATTTCAGGACTTATTCTTCTTCGGCGAGAATCGCGTCCATCTTCTCGGCGGCCTGCTTGAGGCCCTCCTCGGCTGAAACCTCGCCCGCGTAAATCCTGGACAATTCGGTCTTGAGGCCATCGGCCATCTCTTCCCAGCGCGGGAACAGCGGCGCGAACTTTGCTATCGATCCCATTTCCAGAAACACTGACATCTTCGGGTTCTCGGTGAAGAAGGGTTCGGTCGCTTCCGCCTTCAGGACCGGTACGAAACCTTCGAGCTTGCCGAACTCAAGCCTGTTTTCCTTGTTGAAGATGAAYTCCAGAAACTTCATCGCCTGAGGCTTCACCTTCGAGGATTCAAGGACCGCGATGGTGTCAGTGACGCCATAGGTCGCCTCGGTCGTGGCAACCGGAATTCGGCTAATGCCGTACTCGACATCTTTGCCCTGTTCGGCGAGCTGCGCATTGAACCAGGGACCCGACAGGACCATGCCCATCTTTCCGGCGGCGAAGAGATTCTGCAGGTCCTCGCGGCTGGAACCGGTAACGCCCGGCTGGGTGACATTCGCCTTGATCATGCGCAGATAGTTGTTGGTCGCCGTCACCGCCTCAGGCGAGGCGAACCCGCTCTTGCCGTCCGGCCCCAGAATGCTGCCGCCATGGGTCCAGAGGCTGTAGAACCAATAACCTTCGGTATCCAGATCCCGGCCCTGAACGCCAATGCCATAGACTCCATCGCCCAGCGCATCGATCTTCTTGGCCGCCTCGAACGCCTCGTCCCAGGTTGCCGGCGGATTTGCGATCCCCGCCTGTTCGAGAAGCTTCTTGTTGTAGAACAGACCCCGTACCGATGCCGCAATCGGCAGTCCCCACGTATGGTCGCCCTGCTTCTGAAGGTCGAGATAGGTCGGCACAAAGCTATCGGCGAAGCCGGGCGACATCAGCCCCTCGATCGGGGCAAGGGCCCCGTCCTTGGCAAATCCCGCCATCCAGCGCGTCGCCATATGCGAGACATCAGGCGCCGTACCGGCTGAAATGTCGCTCACCAGCTGCTGCTGCATCTCCGGCCAGGGCAGATGCTCGATCTTAACCTCGATGTCAGGATTGGCTGCATTGAACTTTTCCGCCAGCCCCTGGAAAAACGGACCCGTCTTTGTGCTGTATTCCGCAACTCTGACCCGAACTGTTTCCTTGGCCCAAGCGCTGCCAGAGTGCAGCAACGCTGCTGCGGTGGCCGTACCAACAATCAACGCGGCCAAAAACTTCTTGCCCATAAGTACCTCCCAAATGGTGCTGCAGATGTCGAATGACGCAGCCATCTGGAATGAAAATGGTGTCGTTGTCAATATTGACTGACCAGTCAGTATGTGCTTTTTTGCTGACAGATCGCTGACCCATTTGAACGGCCCGAGCCCACCTACAGGTGCCGCAAAGGCCCCCACCGGAGACGAACTCGCCAATGTCACGACGGACAATTCTACAGGGCGGCCACGTCTTGGCCTTCGGCGACACACCGGGCGCCATTGCCGACGTCGCCATCGCCGACGGTCGCATTGCCGCCATCGGCACCGACCTGTCGCGCCCGGACGATATTGTCGTCGATGCGCGAGGCGCAATCGTCCTGCCGGCGCTGACCGACATCCACACGCATATCTACTGGGGCGCAACCTCGCTGGGAGTGCGGCCCGAACTGGTTGCGCATCGATCCGCGACCGGAACGTTTGTTGACGCTGGTTCGGCCGGAGCAGGAAACTTTGAAGGCCTGAAAACCTTCATCTTCGAACCCCTTCCCTTCCATGCATTTGCCTTCCTCAACGTCTCGTTTCCTGGAATCTTCGGCTTCTCCAAGCGCGTGATGGTCGGTGAATGCTG
>NZ_JBFUIP010000096.1:0-20994 GCF_056401815.1 Aminobacter sp. P4_D5
CTCAGGTAGCGGCATCTCCCGGTCACGGGATCATCCAGAAGTCCGGTCAACAGAAGTCCGGTCAACGGACGTTGAAAGCAGAGCGGCACATGGCGAAAACCACGAACCCCTTCACCTTTCTGCAGCAGGTAAGGTCGGAAACGGCGAAGGTTACGTGGCCATCACGGCGCGAGACGATGATCTCCACGGTCATGGTCCTCGGCTTTGCGATTATTGCGATGATTTTCTTTTTTGCTGCAGACCAGCTGATGGCTTTCGCCGTCGAGCAGATCTTGGGCATGGGCCGCTAAGGCTGCGAATACGGAGAATTCCTGAGATGACTGCGCGCTGGTATATCGTCCACGCCTATTCGAACTTCGAAAAGAAGGTCGCTGAGGACATTGTGCACAAGGCCAAGCAGAAGGGCCTGAGCGAGCAGATCGAGCAGATCGTCGTTCCGACTGAGAAGGTTGTCGAGGTTCGGCGCGGCCGCAAGGTCGACGCCGAGCGCAAGTTCTTCCCGGGCTACGTGCTGCTGAAGGCCCATTTGACCGATGCTGTTTTCTCGCTCGTGAAGAACACGCCGAAGGTTACTGGTTTCCTTGGTGATTCAAAGCCGGTGCCGATCACCGAGGCTGAAGCCCAGCGCATTCTGAATCAGGTCCAGGAGGGCGTCGAGCGTCCCAAGCCGTCGGTCACTTTCGAGATCGGCGAAGCGGTTCGCGTTTCCGACGGTCCGTTCGCGTCGTTCAACGGTTTCGTCCAGGAAGTGGACGAGGAGCGCGCGCGCCTCAAGGTGGAAGTTTCGATCTTCGGGCGTRCTGTGCCTGTCGATCTCGAATTCGGTCAGGTCGAAAAGGGCTGATCGAAGCGCCCGTCGCCGGTTTCGGTGGTGGGCAGTGTCAGGCGCATGCCTGGCGCAAGCATGGTGGGAGAAGAGGCGGCTTAGCCGGTTGTCTTTTTCGCACCACCGAACTGCAACCGCCGGGTCCTCCGGCATAAAACGAAAGCAGGAAAGAGATGGCTAAGAAAGTTGCGGGCCAGCTCAAGCTCCAGGTTTCCGCGGGTTCGGCGACACCGTCGCCCCCGATCGGTCCGGCGCTTGGTCAGCGTGGCATCAACATCATGGAGTTCTGCAAGGCGTTCAACGCGCAGACCCAGGAGCTCGAGAAGGGATCCCCGATCCCGGTCGTGATCACCTATTACCAGGACAAGTCGTTCACCTTCGTCATGAAGACGCCACCGGTGGCCTACTTCCTGAAGAAGGCGGCCAACCTCAAGTCGGGCTCCAAGGAGCCGGGCAAGATCAAGGCTGGCGAGATCAGCAGCGCCAAGGTGCGCGAGATCGCCGAAATCAAGTTGAAGGACCTGAACGCGAACGATATCGAAGCCGCCGTCAAGATGGTCGAAGGCTCGGCTCGTTCGATGGGCCTGGAAGTGGTGGGCTGAGATCATGGCTAAGATTGCAAAGCGCGTTTCCAAGTCCCGTGAAGGCATCGATGCGGACAAGGCTTATGGCCTTGGCGAAGCACTCGAGCTTTTGAAGGCTCGCTCGTCGGTCAAGTTCGACGAGACCATCGAAGTCGCCATGAACCTCGGCGTCGACCCGCGCCATGCTGACCAGATGGTCCGCGGCGTGGTCAACCTGCCGAACGGCACGGGCCGCACGGTCCGCGTCGCGGTTTTCGCACGCGATGCAAAGGCTGACGAAGCCCGCGCCGCTGGCGCCGACATTGTTGGTGCGGAAGATCTCGTGGATATCGTCCAGAAGGGCCAGATCGACTTCGACCGCTGCATCGCCACCCCCGACATGATGCCGCTGGTCGGTCGTCTCGGTAAGGTTCTCGGCCCGCGCGGCATGATGCCGAACCCGAAGGTCGGTACCGTGACCACCGACGTCGCAGCAGCCGTCAAGGCTTCGAAGGGCGGCGCTGTTGAGTTCCGCGTCGAAAAGGCCGGCATCATCCACGGCGGCGTCGGCAAGGTCTCGTTCGACGTCAAGGCGCTGGAAGAAAACATCCGTGCTTTTGCTGACGCCGTGAACAAGGCCAAGCCGGCTGGCGCCAAGGGCGTGTACGTCAAGAAGGTGTCTGTCACCTCGACGATGGGCCCCGGCCTCAAGATCGACCTCGGCACGCTCGTCGCGTCGTGATTGTTTGAATTGGGATCTGCCAGCAATGGCATGGTCCTGAAAAGAATTCCGGGCCTCCGGGCCCGGATTTTTCGGAAGTTGGAAACAACTTTCGAAATCCTGTCCGAGATTGCAGGCGGTCCAAGCGACCCTTGGTCCTTAATTCGAATGGGCCTGCATGAGACGGGGTGAAGACCAGACAAAGGAGCCTTTGCTCCAATGAAAGGTTCGAACCGTGTTTGCCTTTTGTCTGCGCATCGCGCCGGGCCGCAAGCCCGTCAGGTGTGGCGAAAGGGGGCAGGATCCTCGAGCGCCGTTCGGGTGATCTGGAATTTCTGGATTAGCCGCCCGGCAAAAGGCAACCCGACCGCACACCCCGCAAATGGGAGGCGGTCAACTGGAGATAGGCAGTGGACAGAGCGGAAAAACGCGAACTCGTCACGGGCCTGAATGACGCGTTCTCGAACGCAGGTTCAGTCGTCGTGGCCCACTATGCCGGTATCACCGTCGCGCAAATGAACGATCTTCGCGTGAAGATGCGTCAGGCCGGCGGCACCGTCAAAGTCGCGAAGAACCGTCTCGCCAAAATCGCTCTTCAGGGCACGGAATCCGAAAGCATCATCGATCTGTTCAAGGGACAGACGCTGGTTGCCTATTCGGAGGATCCGATTGCAGCGCCGAAGGTCGCGTCCGACTTCGCCAAGGCCAATGACAAGCTTGTCATCCTTGGTGGTTCGATGGGCACGACCTTGCTGAACGCCGATGGAGTCAAGGCACTAGCCGCGCTCCCGTCGCTCAACGAGCTGCGTGCAAGGCTGGTTGGCATGATCGCCACCCCGGCTACCCGGATCGCCCAGATCGTCAATGCGCCAGCGGCTTCGGTCGCGCGCGTCATTGGCGCTTACGCCCGGAAGGACGAGGCGGCATGAGGCCGTTCCTCGCTATCATCAACACTCGTTCGAACTGATTGAAGGAATAGATAAATGGCTGATCTCGCAAAGATCGTTGACGACCTGTCGGCCCTGACCGTCCTCGAGGCGGCTGAGCTGTCGAAGCTTCTCGAAGAAAAGTGGGGCGTTTCCGCCGCTGCTCCGGTTGCTGTCGCTGCCGCTGGCGGCGCTGCTGCTGCTCCGGTCGAAGAGAAGACCGAGTTCGATGTCATCCTGGCAGCTGCCGGCGACAAGAAGATCGAAGTCATCAAGGAAGTCCGCGCCATCACCGGCCTGGGCCTCAAGGAAGCCAAGGACCTCGTCGAAGGCGCTCCGAAGCCGGTCAAGGAAGGCGTTTCCAAGGCCGACGCAGAGAAGCTCAAGGCTCAGCTGGAAGCAGCTGGCGCCAAGATCGAGCTTAAGTAAGCTCACGGTTTCGGTGGGCGGCCCAATCGCCGCCCACCGGCTCCCGTGACCCGGGGGATTGTGGGGAACCTATTTCCTGATGGCCGCAAGCGGCTTTCAGGAAACGGGTTTTCGCCCGTTTTGGATAGGCCGCCGCCGAGGCGGCGCGAAAATGCAAGGTGAGCATTAGCGACGCTCACCCCAAGTAAAGGCAGCAAGGAGCGACGATGGCCCAGATCCAGACTTTCAATGGCCGCAGACGCGTACGCAAGTTCTTCGGAAAGATTCCCGAAGTTGCGGAGATGCCGAACCTCATCGAGGTTCAAAAAGCATCCTACGATCAGTTCCTGATGGTGGACGAGCCCAAGGGCGGTCGTCCCGATGAAGGACTGCAGGCCGTTTTCAAGTCGGTCTTTCCGATCTCTGACTTCTCCGGCGCGTCGATGCTGGAGTTCGTCAAGTATGAGTTCGAAGCACCGAAGTTCGACGTCGACGAGTGCCGTCAGCGCGATCTGACCTTTGCTGCGCCGCTCAAGGTGACGCTGCGCCTCATCGTGTTCGATATTGACGAAGATACCGGCGCGAAGTCGATCAAGGACATCAAAGAGCAGGACGTCTACATGGGCGACATGCCGCTCATGACGTCCAACGGCACCTTCATCGTCAACGGCACCGAGCGCGTCATCGTTTCGCAGATGCACCGTTCGCCGGGCGTCTTCTTCGACCACGACAAGGGCAAGTCGCACTCGTCGGGCAAGCTTTTGTTTGCCGCGCGCGTCATTCCTTACCGTGGTTCGTGGCTCGACATCGAGTTCGACTCCAAGGACATCGTCCACGCCCGTATCGACCGTCGCCGCAAGATTCCGGTGACGTCGCTGCTGATGGCGCTTGGCATGGACGGCGAGGAGATCCTGTCGACCTTCTACAACAAGATCACCTACAAGAAGTCGGGCGATCACTGGCGCATTCCGTTCTCGGTAGAGCGTTTCCGCGGCCTCAAGGCCGTCGGCGATCTGGTTGATGCCGACACCGGCGAAATCGTCGTCGAGGCTGGCAAGAAGATCACCGCGCGTCAGGCCAAGCAACTTGCCGAAAAGGGCCTCAAGGCGATCAAGGCGACCGAAGACGATCTCTTTGGCAGCTACCTCGCCGAGGACATCGTCAACTACGGCACCGGCGAGATCTTCCTCGAAGCTGGCGACGAGATCGACGAAAAGACCTTGAAGGTTCTGCTCGCGGCCGGCGAGGAAGAGATCAAGATCCTCGACATCGATCATATCAATGTCGGCGGCTACATCCGCAACACGCTCACGGTCGACAAGAACGAGAGCCGCCAGGACGCGCTGTTCGACATCTACCGTGTCATGCGTCCGGGCGAGCCGCCTACGCTCGATACCGCCGAAGCCATGTTCAACTCGCTGTTCTTCGATAGCGAGCGCTACGACCTTTCGGCCGTCGGCCGCGTCAAGATGAACATGCGTCTCGAGCTCAACGCGGAAGACACAGTGCGTGTCCTGCGCAAGGACGACATCCTTGCCGTGGTCAAGACGCTGGTCGAACTGCGTGACGGCAAGGGCGAGATCGACGACATCGACAATCTCGGCAACCGSCGYGTTCGYTCGGTCGGCGAGCTGATGGARAAYCAGTACCGCGTCGGTCTGCTCCGCATGGAGCGGGCGATCAAGGAACGTATGTCCTCGATCGAAATCGACACGGTCATGCCGCAGGACCTGATCAACGCCAAGCCGGCGGCTGCCGCCGTGCGCGAGTTCTTCGGTTCCTCGCAGCTGTCGCAGTTCATGGATCAGACCAACCCGCTGTCGGAGATCACCCACAAGCGTCGTCTTTCGGCGCTTGGACCTGGTGGTCTGACCCGCGAGCGCGCTGGCTTCGAAGTCCGCGACGTGCATCCGACCCACTACGGCCGTATCTGCCCGATTGAGACGCCGGAAGGCCCGAATATCGGTCTGATCAACTCGCTGGCTACCTTCGCACGCGTCAACAAGTACGGCTTCATCGAAAGCCCGTACCGCAAGATCGTCGACGGCAAGCTGACGAACGAAGTTGTCTATCTGTCGGCTATGGAAGAGGCCAAGCACTTCGTTGCCCAGGCCAACGCCGAGCTCGACAAGGACGGCCACTTCGTCGACGAGTTCGTCATCTGCCGTAATGCCGGCGATGTGATGATGGCGCCGCGCGAAAACGTCGATCTTATGGACGTTTCGCCCAAGCAGATGGTGTCGGTCGCAGCCGCGCTGATCCCGTTCCTGGAAAACGACGACGCCAACCGCGCTCTGATGGGCTCGAACATGCAGCGTCAGGCCGTGCCGCTGGTGCGTGCTGAGGCTCCGTTTGTCGGTACCGGCATGGAGCCGATCGTTGCGCGTGACTCTGGTGCTGCCATCGGCGCTCGCCGTGGCGGTATCGTCGACCAGGTCGACGCGACGCGTATCGTTGTTCGTGCGACGGAAGACCTCCATCCGGGCAAGTCTGGCGTCGACATCTACCGTCTGATGAAGTTCCAGCGTTCAAACCAGAACACCTGCATCAACCAGCGTCCGCTGGTTCGTATGGGCGACCGGGTCAACAAGGGCGACATCATCGCCGACGGCCCGTCGACCGAGCTCGGCGATCTGGCTCTCGGCCGTAACGTGCTCGTCGCGTTCATGCCTTGGAACGGCTACAACTACGAGGACTCGATCCTGCTCTCCGAGCGCATCGTGGCCGACGACGTCTTCACCTCGATCCACATCGAGGAGTTCGAGGTCATGGCCCGCGATACGAAGCTTGGGCCTGAGGAAATCACCCGCGACATTCCGAACGTTTCGGAAGAAGCGCTGAAGAACCTCGACGAAGCGGGTATCGTCTACATCGGTGCGGAAGTGGCTCCAGGCGACATTCTGGTCGGCAAGATCACGCCGAAGGGCGAAAGCCCGATGACGCCGGAAGAGAAGCTTCTGCGTGCCATCTTCGGCGAAAAGGCCTCGGATGTCCGTGACACCTCCATGCGCATGCCGCCCGGAACCTACGGCACCATCGTCGAAGTTCGCGTCTTCAACCGCCACGGCGTGGAGAAGGACGAACGCGCCATGGCAATCGAGCGCGAGGAAATCGAGCGTCTCGCCAAGGACCGTGACGACGAGCAGGCGATCCTCGATCGCAACGTCTACAGCCGCCTGAGTGACATGCTCATCGGCAAGGACGCGATTGCCGGACCGAAGGGCTTCAAGAAGGGCTCGACCGTCGCCAAGGAGACGCTGGACGACTATCCGCGTTCGCAGTGGTGGCAGTTCGCCGTTGAAGACGAGAAGATGCAGGGTGAGCTCGAAGCTCTGCGCGGCCAGTACGACGACTCCAAGAAGCAGCTCGAGCAGCGCTTCATGGACAAGGTCGARAAGSTGCAGCGCGGCGACGAGMTGCCGCCCGGCGTGATGAAGATGGTCAAGGTCTTCGTKGCGGTGAAGCGCAAGMTGCAGCCCGGCGACAAGATGGCSGGMCGYCAYGGCAACAAGGGTGTCGTGTCGCGYGTCGTGCCGGTCGAGGACATGCCGTTCCTCGARGACGGAACGCATGCGGACATCGTGCTCAATCCGCTCGGCGTGCCTTCGCGCATGAATGTCGGCCAGATTCTGGAAACGCATCTGGGTTGGGCATGCGCAGGCATGGGCAAGAAGATCGGTGAGCTGATCGAGGCGTACAAGACGGGTGGCGATATCAAGCCGCTGCGCGAGACGCTCGAGAGCTTCATTCCGGCCAACGACCGCAACGAGCCGGTCCGCGATTATGACGACGAAAGCATCGTTCGCCTCAGCGAGCAGATGAAGCGTGGCGTCTCGATCGCGACCCCGGTGTTTGACGGCGCGCATGAGGCCGACATCAATGTGATGTTGGCGCAGGCGGGTCTTCACACCTCCGGCCAGTCGCAGTTGTACGACGGACGTACGGGCGAGCCGTTCGACCGCATGGTGACGATGGGCTACATCTACATGCTSAAGCTKCACCACCTGGTCGACGACAAGATCCACGCSCGYTCGATCGGMCCYTACTCGCTSGTYACSCAGCAGCCGCTGGGCGGCAAGGCSCAGTTCGGYGGSCAGCGYTTCGGCGARATGGAGGTCTGGGCGCTCGARGCCTAYGGCGCSGCCTACACGCTGCAGGAAATGCTGACCGTGAAGTCGGACGACGTGGCAGGCCGTACCAAGGTCTACGAGGCGATCGTGCGCGGCGACGACACGTTCGAAGCGGGCATTCCCGAGAGCTTCAACGTTCTCGTCAAGGAAATGCGGTCGCTGGGCCTCAATGTCGAGCTTGAGAACACCAAGATCGACGAGACGCACCGGCTGCCCGACGCAGCCGAGTAAGCACTAAAGGCGCGCCGCGGGGATTTTCCCCCGCGGCGTCGCCGCTGAGCACGATCCCGTCAAACGGGTGCCGTTTTCGGTCAAGATCGTGCTCGAATGATAAGAATTTTTCGGCGACGGCCGACACAGCTGGCGGGCGCTCTGGTCCGCACACGATGACAAGGGGCTTTCGAGGGCCCCGAAAAGGAGAACGGCATGAACCAAGAGGTCATGAATCTCTTCAACCCTCAGGCGCCTGCGCAGGTGTTCGATTCCATCCGGATTTCGCTCGCCAGCCCTGAGAAGATTCTGTCCTGGTCGTTCGGCGAAATCAAAAAGCCGGAGACGATCAACTACCGCACCTTCAAGCCGGAGCGTGACGGGCTGTTCTGCGCCCGCATCTTTGGCCCGATCAAGGATTACGAGTGCCTGTGCGGTAAGTACAAGCGCATGAAGTACAAGGGCGTCATCTGCGAAAAGTGCGGCGTGGAAGTGACGCTGTCGCGCGTTCGCCGCGAGCGCATGGGCCACATCGAACTCGCCGCACCCGTCGCCCACATCTGGTTCCTGAAGTCGCTGCCGAGCCGCATCGGCACGCTGCTCGACATGACGCTCAAGGATATCGAGCGCGTCCTGTACTTCGAGAACTACATCGTCACCGAGCCGGGCCTGACCGCGCTTAAGGAGCACCAGCTCCTGGGCGAGGAAGAGTACCAGATCGCCGTCGACGAGTATGGCGAGGATTCGTTCACCGCCATGATCGGCGCGGAAGCCATCCATGACCTGCTTGCCAGCATGGATCTGGAAAAGATCGCTGGCGATCTCCGTTCCGAGCTTGCAACGACCACGTCGGAACTCAAGCAGAAGAAGTATCTGAAGCGACTCAAGGTCGTCGAGAACTTCATGGAATCGGGCAATCGTCCCGAGTGGATGATCATGAAGGTCGTGCCGGTGATCCCGCCGGACCTGCGTCCGTTGGTCCCGCTGGATGGCGGCCGCTTTGCGACGTCCGACCTGAACGATCTCTATCGCCGCGTCATCAACCGCAACAACCGCTTGAAGCGTCTGATCGAGCTGCGTGCGCCTGGCATCATCATCCGCAACGAAAAGCGCATGCTGCAGGAAGCTGTCGACGCACTGTTCGACAACGGCCGCCGTGGCCGCGTCATCACCGGTGCCAACAAGCGTCCGCTGAAGTCGCTGTCCGACATGCTCAAGGGCAAGCAGGGCCGCTTCCGTCAGAACCTGCTCGGCAAGCGCGTCGACTATTCCGGCCGTTCGGTCATCGTGACCGGTCCGGAGCTCAAGCTGCACCAGTGCGGCCTGCCGAAGAAGATGGCGCTAGAGCTGTTCAAGCCGTTCATCTATGCCCGTCTCGACGCCAAGGGTTACTCCTCGACCGTCAAGCAGGCCAAGAAGCTGGTCGAGAAGGAAAAGCCGGAAGTCTGGGATATCCTCGATGAGGTCATCCGCGAACATCCGGTGCTGCTCAACCGCGCGCCGACGCTGCACCGCCTGGGCATCCAGGCCTTCGAGCCCATTCTGATCGAAGGCAAGGCGATCCAGCTGCATCCGCTCGTCTGCACGGCCTTCAACGCCGACTTCGACGGCGACCAGATGGCTGTCCACGTTCCGCTTTCGCTCGAGGCTCAGCTTGAAGCCCGCGTGCTGATGATGTCGACCAACAACATCCTGCACCCGGCTTCTGGCGCGCCGATCATCGTGCCGTCGCAGGACATGGTTCTCGGTCTCTACTATCTCTCGATCGTCAACCAGAACGAGCCGGGCGAGGGCATGGTGTTTGCCGACATGGGCGAACTCCAGCACGCGCTTGAGACCAAGGCAGTCACGCTGCACTCCAAGATCAAGGGTCGTTTCCGCACGGTCGACGCCGCTGGCAATGTCGTGTCCAACATCCATGAGACGACGCCTGGGCGCATGATCATCGGCGAACTGCTGCCGAAGAACGTCAACGTGCCGTACGATACAGCCAACCAGGAGATGACCAAGAAGAACATCTCCAAGATGATCGACACCGTCTACCGCCACTGCGGTCAGAAAGAGACGGTCATCTTCTGCGATCGCATCATGGCCCTGGGCTTTGCTCATGCCTGCCGCGCCGGCATTTCGTTCGGCAAGGACGACATGCTGATCCCGGATACGAAGGAGAAGCTGGTCGCCGATACCGAGGCGCTCGCCAAGGAATACGAGCAGCAGTACAATGACGGCCTGATCACTCAGGGCGAGAAGTACAACAAGGTCGTCGACGCCTGGGCCAAGTGCTCGGAAAAGGTCGCCGACGAAATGATGGCCCGCATCAAGGCGGTGGAGTTCGAAGACAGCGGCCGTCAGAAGCCGATGAACTCGATCTACATGATGTCGCACTCCGGTGCGCGTGGTTCGCCCACCCAGATGCGTCAGCTTGCCGGTATGCGTGGCCTGATGGCCAAGCCGTCGGGTGAAATCATCGAGACGCCGATCATTTCCAACTTCAAGGAAGGTCTGACGGTTCTCGAGTACTTCAACTCGACCCACGGTGCCCGTAAGGGTCTCGCCGATACCGCTCTGAAGACGGCTAACTCCGGCTACCTGACCCGTCGTCTCGTCGACGTGGCGCAGGATTGCATCGTCAACTCGGTTGATTGCGGCACCGACAAGGRCCTCACCATGCAGCCGATCGTCGATGCCGGCCAGGTGGTCGCTTCGCTCGGCCTGCGTATCCTTGGCCGTACGTCGCTCGACGACATCAACCACCCGGTTACCGGTGATCTGCTGGTCAAGGCCGGCACGCTCATGGACGAACGCGACATCGAGGTGATCGAGAAGGCTGGCGTCCAGTCCGTCCGCATCCGTTCGGCACTGACCTGCGAAGTCAAGGTCGGCGTCTGCGCGGTCTGCTACGGTCGCGATCTGGCACGTGGTACCCCTGTCAACCAGGGCGAAGCTGTCGGCGTCATCGCTG
Source organism: Aminobacter sp. P4_D5 (assembly GCF_056401815.1). Lineage (NCBI taxonomy): Bacteria > Pseudomonadati > Pseudomonadota > Alphaproteobacteria > Hyphomicrobiales > Phyllobacteriaceae > Aminobacter > Aminobacter sp. P4_D5. The sequence continues at coordinate 10,747 of NZ_JBFUIP010000096.1, forward strand.
CTCAGTCGATCGGCGAGCCGGGCACGCAGCTTACCATGCGTACCTTCCACATGGGCGGTACCGCACAGGTGGTGGACAGCTCGTTCCTTGAAGCCTCCTATGAGGGCAAGGTCGAGATCCGCAACCGCAACGTGGTTCGCAACTCTGACGGCAACCTTGTCGTGATGGGCCGCAACATGGCGATCCTGATCCTCGACGAAACCGGCAAGGAACGTGCCACGCACCGTGTCACCTATGGTTCGCGCATCTTCGTGGACGATGGCGACAAGGTGAAGCGCGGCCAGCGTGTCGCCGAGTGGGATCCCTATACCCGTCCGATCCTCACCGAAATCGAAGGCCGCGTGGCGTTCGAGGATCTGGTCGACGGCATTTCCGTTCAGGAAACGGCCGACGAGTCGACCGGCATCACCAAGCGTGAGGTCATCGACTGGCGTTCGACCCCGCGCGGCAACGATCTGAAGCCCGCGATCGTCGTTCAGGACGCCAAGGGCAAGGTCGGCAAGCTGTCGAAGGGCGGCGATGCTCGCTTCCTGCTCTCGGTCGAGGCCATCTTGTCGGTCGAGCCGGGTGCGCATGTGCATCCTGGCGACGTTCTGGCGCGTATCCCGATGGAAAGCGCGAAGACCAAGGACATCACCGGTGGTCTGCCGCGTGTTGCCGAGCTCTTCGAAGCCCGCCGTCCGAAGGATCACGCCATCATCGCCGAGATCGACGGTACGGTCCGCTTCGGTCGCGACTACAAGAACAAGCGCCGCATCATCATCGAGCCGCATGACTCGACGCTTGAACCGGTCGAGTACCTGATCCCGAAGGGCAAGCCGTTCCATCTTCAGGACGGCGATGCCATCGAAAAGGGCGACTACATCCTCGACGGCAATCCGGCGCCGCACGACATTCTGGCCATCAAGGGCGTGGAGGCGCTTGCGTCCTACCTCGTCAACGAGATCCAGGAAGTCTACCGGTTGCAGGGCGTGTCGATCAACGACAAGCACATCGAGGTCATCGTTCGTCAGATGCTGCAGAAGGTCGAGATCACCGCTCAGGGCGACTCGGTCTACATCCCGGGCGATCATGTCGACGTCATCGAGTTCGACGAGATCAACGATCGCCTGATCGAGGAAGGCAAGAAGCCTGCCGAAGGTCAGCCGGTTCTGCTCGGTATCACCAAGGCATCGCTGCAGACGCCGTCCTTCATCTCGGCCGCTTCCTTCCAGGAAACGACCAGGGTGTTGACGGAAGCTGCGGTCGCCGGCAAGACCGACATGCTGCAGGGTCTCAAGGAAAACGTCATCGTCGGCCGTCTTATCCCGGCGGGCACGGGCGGCATGATGAGCCAGATCAGGCGCATCGCCACCTCGCGCGACGAACTGATCCTCGACGAGCGCCGCAAGCTCTCGGGTGTCGAGGTCGCCGAGCCGATCCTGACCGACATGGTCAACGCCGCTCAATAAGGGCGTCGTCCAACAAGAATGGGAAAGGGGGCTTCGGCCCCCTTTTTTTATTTGGGTGACACCTGGGCTTCATGTGCCTGTCAAATGCCGTCGCTATCATTGCGGGTCCGACGCGCATTACAGGTGACTGCATCATGAAGTTTCTTCTTTCCGCCATCGCTGCCGTGCTGGCCTCGTCAGTGATTTCGGCCCACGCGCAAGACACCGGTCCGCTCAAGGCGACGCTGCTTGGCCAGGTCGTTCTCCCGACCGGCCTGAAGATCGCGGGAACCGAGTTCGGCGGCATTTCCGGCCTCGACTATGATGCGGCGAGCGAGCTGTTCTACGCCATCTCGGACGACCGCTCGGAACGCGCGCCGGCGCGGCTCTACACGCTGAAACTTGCGATCGACGACAAAGGTGTCCACGGCGTCGATATCGTGTCGAGCAATGCTCTACGTGACGCTGAGGGTGCTGTCTTCGCCAAGAAGGATGTCGACCCCGAGGCGATCCGCTTCGATGCGTCGGCCAACCGGATCTTCTGGTCGAGCGAGGGCGATGCTGGCGGCAAGCCGGCTATCTACGAAGCAAAGCCAGATGGCAGCCACATCAGGAGTTTTGCCATTCCACAGGCTTATTTGCCCAATGCCGACAAGACGTCGGGTGTTCGCGGCAATCTTTCATTTGAAAGCCTGGCCATCTCGCTCGACGGCAAGACCCTTTGGGCAGGAACAGAAAATGCCCTGGCCCAGGACGGCGAAAAGGCCAGGCTGGAAGCCGGCAGTCCGTCGCGCATCACCGGCTTCGACATTGCCAGCGGTGCGGTGACGGCCGAGTATGTCTATGAGAACGGACCGATCTTCGCCAAGGCAACGCACGATCCATTCTACAACGACAACGGCCTGTCCGAACTCCTGTTCTTCGGACCTGGCGAACTGTTGACCGTCGAGCGTTCCTTCGCCCTTGGCATCGGCAATCAGATCAATTTCTATCTGGCAAGCTTTGCGGGTGCCACCGATGTGAAGGGGCTCGCGTCGATCAAGGACGTTACGGCAACGCCTCTAACCAAGCGCAAGGTCCTGACGATCGGCGAGGGCGATTTCGGTCTCGACATCGACAATATCGAGTCTGTGACCTGGGGGCCGGAAGTCGACGGCAAGCGTACGCTGGTGATCGCCTCCGACAACAATTTCAACCCCGAGCAGTTCACCCAGTTCGTGGTGTTGAAACTGGACCCCGCCACCAACTAAGTGGAATCGCGCCACGGGTCAAAGGCCCGCTGAACCGGAGACGACCGACATCGGCGGGCAGGGCGGGTCAACGGACTTGAAATCAACGCGGCTCGTTAAAGGTCACGATCGACACTTCGCCTTCGAGCGCGCCTTGATAGGCTGAGATCTGCGGCTCGTCGTCGGGTTCGCCTTGCATGTCGCCGATCTGGTCAAGCTCGGCTTCGGCGTAACCTTCCTTGGCCAGGGCGTCGAGTGCCAGGCGCACAGCGGTATCGTCGTCCGGTGCGACGAGCATGATATGGACGCCTTCGGGCTTGCCACCCTTCTTACGCCAGACTCGTCCGGTGATGATCGTCACCGGCCGCTCTTCGTTGTCGTTCATCAGTGATTCCCTGTTTTAGATTCGCAAGTGCGGGGATTCGCCCCGGTTTCACCGATTTTCGCATGAAGAGTGGGGGGCAAAACAGGGCAAACAGCGTCACAAACCGGCTTAGTCCTTATGTTGCAGCGCAATAAAGTTGCTCCAGGCGCCTTGCACGGCCCGAAGTGCCGGTTTCGTTAAGGTTTTTAGAGGGACGGGCTTGACGGTTCCCGGTCATGCGAGTAGATACCGCCTCGTCTGAGCCGATGTGAGGTTGGTCTTTCCGAAGCGACAAGCTTTAGAGTTCACCTCAAACAGGGTTCGTTTTTACGAGCGAGAAGACATTTCCGGCGTGCATGAAGCGGTTTCGCTTCCTCTGCCTTTGTTCGGGCAAGACCGCAGATCGCGGTTTGTGGCCCGAATTCGCGTATGGATTTTGCGCTTGAAGCTGCCCTKAACGGGCTTGAGACACGGAATTGAGAGACAAGAGGGTTTAATGCCTACCGTCAACCAGCTGATCCGCAAGCCGCGCATAGCGCCGGTGAAGCGCAACAAGGTGCCGGCCATGCAGGCCAACCCGCAGAAGCGGGGCGTTTGCACGCGTGTCTATACGACGACGCCTAAGAAGCCGAACTCGGCTCTGCGTAAGGTCGCAAAGATCCGCCTGACCAATGGTTTTGAAGTGATCGGCTACATCCCCGGCGAAGGCCATAACCTTCAGGAGCACTCCGTGGTTATGATCCGCGGCGGTCGTGTGAAGGATCTTCCGGGCGTGCGTTATCACATCATCCGCGGCGTGCTCGACACGCAGGGTGTGAAGAACCGCAAGCAGCGCCGTTCGAAGTACGGTGCCAAGCGTCCGAAGTAATTCGGGTTCTGCAATTCGGGCGCTGCGCGAGGTTCTCCGCGTGTTAAGGCGTCGGTTCAAGGTTGAGAGACAAAGCTATGTCACGTCGTCACAGTGCAGAAAAGCGCGAGATCAACCCGGATCCCAAGTTCGGCGATCTGGTTGTTACCAAGTTCATGAACGCCGTCATGTATGACGGCAAGAAGTCGATCGCTGAAACGATCGTCTACGGCGCGCTTGATCAGGTTCAGGCCAAGACCAAGCAGGAGCCGGTCACCGTCTTCCATCAGGCGCTCGACAATGTCGCGCCGCATGTGGAAGTGCGTTCGCGTCGTGTCGGCGGCGCTACCTACCAGGTTCCGGTTGACGTGCGTCCTGAGCGCCGTCAGGCACTCGCCATTCGCTGGCTGATCACTGCCGCCCGCAACCGCAACGAGACCACCATGGTCGACCGCCTCTCCGGCGAGCTGATGGATGCGGCTAACAACCGCGGCACCGCCGTGAAGAAGCGTGAAGACACCCACAAGATGGCGGAAGCCAACCGCGCCTTCGCGCACTACCGCTGGTAATAGCGCGAACGAACGACTGAGAGGCACCTCCCATGGCCCGCGAATATAAGATCGAAGACTACCGTAATTTTGGTATCATGGCGCATATCGACGCCGGCAAGACCACGACCACCGAGCGCATCCTTTATTACACGGGCAAGTCGCACAAGATCGGCGAAGTCCATGACGGCGCTGCCACCATGGATTGGATGGAGCAGGAGCAGGAACGCGGCATCACGATCACGTCTGCTGCGACCACTACCTTCTGGAAGGGCCGTGATGGCTTGGGGCGTCGCTTCAACATCATCGACACCCCCGGCCACGTCGACTTCACCATCGAAGTCGAGCGTTCGCTGCGCGTTCTCGACGGCGCCATCGCGCTGCTCGATGCCAATGCCGGTGTTGAGCCGCAGACCGAGACCGTGTGGCGCCAGGCGGACAAGTACAACGTCCCGCGCATGATCTTCTGCAACAAGATGGACAAGATCGGCGCCGATTTCTATCGCTCTTATGACATGATCAAGTCGCGCCTCGGCGCCACTGCTGTCGCCGTCCAGCTGCCGATTGGCGCTGAATCGGAGTTCAAGGGCGTTGTCGACCTTATCGAGATGAACGCGCTGGTTTGGCGCGATGAGAGCCTGGGTGCTGCCTGGGACATCGTCGAGATCCCGGACGACCTCAAGGAAAAGGCCGCAGAATTCCGCGACAAGATGATTGAGGCCGCCGTCGAAATGGACGAGACGGCTCTTGAGAACTACCTCGAAGGCAAGATGCCGTCGAACGACGAACTGCGCGCGCTGATCCGCAAGGGCACCATCGCCGTCAAGTTCTTCCCGATGTTCTGCGGCTCGGCCTTCAAGAACAAGGGCGTTCAGCCGCTGCTTGATGGCGTTGGTGACTTCCTGCCGTCGCCGCTCGACGTTCCGGCCATCAAGGGCATCGATGCCAAGACCGAAGCTGAGATCGAGCGTCATGCTGACGACAGCGAGCCGCTTTCGATGCTCGCCTTCAAGATCATGAACGATCCGTTCGTTGGCTCGCTGACCTTCTGCCGCATCTACTCGGGCAAGGTGGTCAAGGGCGCGTCGCTCGAAAACACCGTCAAGGGCAAGAAAGAGCGTCTCGGCCGTATGCTGCAGATGCACTCGAACTCGCGCTCCGACATTGAAGAGGCTTTCGCCGGCGACATCGTCGCTCTGGCCGGCCTCAAGGAAACGACCACCGGCGACACGCTTTGCGATCCGCTGCACCAGGTCATCCTCGAACGCATGGAATTCCCCGAGCCGGTCATTCAGATCGCCATCGAGCCGAAGACCAAGGGCGACCAGGAAAAGATGGGACTCGCGCTCAACCGCCTGGCTGCTGAAGATCCTTCGTTCCGCGTCAAGTCGGATGAAGAGTCGGGTCAGACCATCATCTCCGGCATGGGCGAGCTGCATCTCGACATCATCGTCGACCGCATGCGTCGCGAGTTCAAGGTTGAGGCGAACGTCGGCGCTCCGCAGGTTGCGTATCGCGAGACGATCACCCGCACCCACGAGCAGGACTACACCCACAAGAAGCAGTCGGGTGGTACGGGCCAGTTCGCTCGCGTGAAGATCGTGTTTGAGCCGAACCCCGAGGGCGAAGATTTCGTCTTCGAATCGAAGATCGTCGGTGGTGCGGTTCCGAAGGAATACATCCCCGGTGTCGACAAGGGTCTCCGCAGCGTTCTGTCTTCGGGCCCGTTCGCAGGCTTCCCGATGATCGGCGTCAAGGCGACGCTCATCGACGGTGCCTACCACGATGTCGACTCCTCGGTGCTGGCCTTCGAAATCGCCGGTCGCGCCTGCCTTCGCGAAGCTGCTCCGAAGCTGGGTGTCCAGCTGCTCGAGCCGATCATGAAGGTCGAAGTCGTGACGCCGGAAGACTATGTCGGCAACGTCATTGGCGACTTGAACAGCCGTCGTGGCCAGATCCAGGGCCAGGAAAGCCGTGGTATCGCCGTCGTCGTTAACGCGATGGTGCCGCTGGCCAACATGTTCAAGTACGTGGACAGCTTGCGCTCGATGTCACAGGGCCGCGCCCAGTACACGATGCAGTTCGACCACTATGAGGCGGTTCCGACTGCGGTCGCACAGGAAGTTCAGAAGAAATACGCGTAATTCCAGCGAATTGCAGCGTTTTATTAATTCAACGCCCTTATCGGGCTAGCAAGAATGGAGACCTCACATGGCAAAAGGTAAATTCGAGCGTAATAAGCCTCATGTGAACATTGGCACGATTGGTCACGTCGACCATGGCAAGACGTCGCTGACGGCGGCGATCACCAAGTATTTCGGCGAGTTCAAGGCCTACGACCAGATCGACGCAGCGCCTGAAGAAAAGGCCCGCGGCATCACCATTTCGACGGCTCACGTCGAATACGAGACGCCTAACCGCCACTATGCCCACGTCGACTGCCCCGGCCACGCCGACTACGTCAAGAACATGATCACCGGTGCTGCCCAGATGGACGGCGCGATCCTGGTCGTGTCGGCTGCCGATGGCCCGATGCCGCAGACCCGCGAGCACATCCTGCTTGCCCGTCAGGTTGGCGTTCCGGCACTTGTCGTGTTCCTCAACAAGGTCGACCTGGTCGACGACGCTGAGCTGCTCGAACTGGTCGAGCTCGAAGTGCGCGAGCTTCTGTCGAAGTACGAATATCCCGGCGACGACATTCCGATGATCAAGGGTTCGGCTGTTGCTGCGCTCAACGATTCGGACAAGAAGATCGGCGAAGACGCGATCCGCGCGCTGATGGAAGCGGTCGACGCCTACATCCCGACGCCTGAGCGTCCGATCGACCGTCCGTTCCTGCTGCCGATCGAAGACGTGTTCTCGATCTCGGGCCGTGGCACGGTTGTCACCGGTCGCGTCGAGCGCGGCATCGTCAAGGTTGGCGAGACCGTCGAGATCGTCGGCATCCGCCCGACCACGTCGACGACGGTTACCGGCGTTGAAATGTTCCGCAAGCTGCTCGATCAGGGCCAGGCTGGCGACAACATCGGCGCGCTGATCCGTGGCGTTGGTCGTGAAGACGTCGAGCGTGGTCAGGTTCTGTGCAAGCCGGGTTCGGTCAAGCCGCACAAGAAGTTCGTGGCTGAAGCCTACATCCTGACCAAGGAAGAAGGTGGCCGTCACACGCCGTTCTTCACCAACTACCGTCCGCAGTTCTACTTCCGCACGACGGACGTGACCGGCATCGTGTCGCTGCCGGAAGGCACCGAGATGGTCATGCCCGGCGACAACATCACCGTCGATGTCGAGCTGATCGTGCCGATCGCCATGGAAGAGAAGCTGCGCTTCGCTATCCGTGAAGGTGGCCGTACCGTCGGCGCCGGCATCGTCGCCTCGATCAAAGAATAATCGACGCTTCATTGAATTGCATGAAGGGCGGCCCTCGGGGCGCCCTTTTTGTTTGCCCAAAGGCTACATTGCAAGGGGCTGCGCCACGGGTAAAGTTAGCGTCATTCGCACAATCGTTGGGGGACGATGCGCTTGGCCAGATCACGTGACATTTTCAGACGTCTGTTTTTACTTGCCGTGTTTGCCAGCGTGTTGGTCTCTCAGATGATGATGAGCGCCTCGGCTGGCCCGGGTGTCGATGATATCGACGATCCGATGAAGTTCGTGGTCGTCCGCAGCAGCACTCCATTTTGCGAACCCAATTGCCCGGAATTCATATGGGCACGCGGCGCGATAGAGGCAGGCACGCCGGCCGCCTTCAAGAAGATACTGAAGCGGATCGGAAACAAGCGCTTGCCGATCGTCATCAGTTCGCCCGGTGGAAGTGTCGATGCGGCGTACAAGCTGGGGCGAATGATCCGTGAGCGGAAGCTGGATGTAGGTGTTGGCAGCGCCTACCTGACCGCATGTCCCGCTGCCCAGCCGGATTGCGAAGCACAGCAGAAGAAAACCGGGATCTATTCGGGCGTTATCGTCGACTATGGCGTCTACTGTAACTCGGCATGTCCACTGGTGCTTGCCGGGGGCGTCAGGCGGCTTGCCGGTCCAACGACTTATGTCGGCGTCCATCAGATCACGACTACCTATTCCAGGGAAACGATCCGCTACCGGGAGAAGTACAAGATCGTGAAGGGTAAGAAGCGGGTGATCGAAAAGAAGATCGTCAGCCGCAAGAAGGTGGGCAGCTACCAAACGACAAAGCTGTCAAAGTCCAGCGAGCGGGCTTTTCTCGCCTATCTCAAGGAAATGGGGGTCGCGAAGTCCTACTTCGCCGCGGCCCAGGGAACGCCTGCCAAGGACATGCGTCAGCTCTTCCGGTTGGAAATGTTTGGCATGAACCTCACGACAGGCGACGAGCCTGCCGGCATTTTCGCGAGGGCAGGGCTGTGCCAGACGGGGCGGCCTGCGGAGAATTGCGTAGGGGGGGTAGTCTTGGCTGCCAAGCCCGCGAAGCCCTATCCGAAAGCGATAATTCCGCCGAACTCGCAGATGTGGTTTGCCGTTGTTCGGTCCAGCGAATCTGGCTGCGAACCAGATTGCCCAGAATGGATATCGGCTGAAGGCGATATCGATCCCAAAGCCCTTTCGCGCTTCGAGACCATTTTGAAGGCCCTCGAAGGGCGAAAACTACCGTTGGTCGTGTCGTCGAACGGTGGCGACGCGGAAACCTCGATCGCCTTGGGAAACGTGATTCGGGAAAACCGCCTGGATGTCGCAGTCGGCAGTACGGTTTTTTCCGGCTGCAAGCCCCGCTCCAAGGATTGTGTCGTGACGGCAAAGACAGGGGCGCCCTATTTCGGCAATGCCGTTTCAGGTGGTGGCGAATGCACCCGTGACTGCATGTTGATGCTGGCTGGAGGTAAAACAAGGCTCGCGGGCTATGGAACATTCGTTGGCTGGGAGACCGGGGACAAGCCTTCTGAAGCGGTGCTAGCTGCTTATTCGGGGCAGGTGAACGTAAAGACGGAGTCATTCGACTCTGGCCCACCGGTCAAGCTCGATGACTATGCTCAGTATCGTTTATTGCAAAGAGGCCTTCTGACCCGCATTAGCGCGGTGGATTTACTCGTCGACGGAGCTATTTGCCGTACGATCCCGACGCCAGGAAACTGCAGAGCAGCTAGCCTCGGCGAGTTCCCACGATAGCGCTCCCCATATGCCTTCAACCGAGTCCTAGGGATGGCGGACATCGCCATGCCCCGTTGGTCCGAAACCGCAGCTGTGAATGTTCACAACATGCTTCATTGCGCTCTTTACAGACGCGTCGGAAATCCTTAGGAAGCCGGTGCTGCGCAGTTGATGCGCGGCGCGATGCACGGGCATAGCTCAGTTGGTAGAGCGGCGGTCTCCAAAACCGCAGGTCGTAGGTTCGAGCCCTGCTGCCCGTGCCAGTCTTGCCAGAACTCGCTAATTCAGGCATAAGAGACTTTCGATAGCCGGAACGGAACGACTGGATGGTTCCGAAGCGGCGTTTAAACGTAAAGCTGCACCCTGCCACTTGCGTGGAAAGAGAATCGGTTTTATGTAGGCGAAACAGACACGCGGCGCGTGGAGCTGGGGATCCGGCTTTACGCGTCCGAATTGCATGGGCGGAATGTTTGCGCTGATTCGGCGCGGATTTCCTCTCAGGTAGCGGCATCTCCCGGTCACGGGATCATCCAGAAGTCCGGTCAACGGACGTTGAAAGCAGAGCGGCACATGGCGAAAACCACGAACCCCTTCACCTTTCTGCAGCAGGTAAGGTCGGAAACGGCGAAGGTTACGTGGCCATCACGGCGCGAGACGATGATCTCCACGGTCATGGTCCTCGGCTTTGCGATTATTGCGATGATTTTCTTTTTTG
>NZ_JBFUIP010000097.1:0-20973 GCF_056401815.1 Aminobacter sp. P4_D5
TCACGGGGAGAAGGTCCCGGCAGGGGGATGAGGGGCAGCAAAAGCGCCCTGCTTCAAGCAACAAAAAACCCGCCACAAGGGCGGGTTCTTGATAACAAGCGAAACGGGTCGGCTTAGATGCCGAGGCCTTCGTAGCGCTTCTTGAACTTCGACAGACGGCCGCCGCGATCGAGCAGGTTGTGGTGGCCGCCGGTCCAGGCCGGGTGCGTGGACGGATCGATATCGAGGTTCATCGTATCGCCTTCCTTGCCCCAGGTGGAGCGGGTCATGTAGTCGGTGCCATCGGTCATGACGATCTTGATGGCGTGGTAGTCGGGATGGATGGAGGCTTTCATCGCTCTGTTCCTGCTGTCATGGCGCGGCTTGCGCAGGTATCCTGCGGCGATGCGCCTCTTTCGAAAATTCGAAGCCACGGCTAGATAGGCCACGGCTTCAGAAACGGTCGGCGTGCCTATACATCAGCCGATTTCGAATCACAAGGCCGCGCAGCCGGCAAATGGGCCGCGACCGAGAAGGAAACACGATGGCGAACACCACAACGGCCGCAACCCAAGAGCGCCGGCGTTCGCTGCGCCCGCTGAGCCGGCTCTCGCCCTATCTCTACCGCTATCCCAGGCTGGTGGTTGGCGCGATCATTTCGCTGGTGGCCGCCGCCGTCACCACGCTGACGCTGCCGATCGCCGTGCGCCGGATGATCGATCACGGCTTCTCCAGCGCCGATTCGAACTTCATCGCCAAATATTTCGCCATGCTGGTGGGGATTGCCGCCTTGCTCGCACTGGCCTCGGCCTGCCGCTACTATTTCGTCATCACGCTGGGCGAGCGCGTCGTCTCCGACATCCGCCGCGACGTCTTTTCCCATGTCACCTCGCTGTCTCCCGCCTTCTTCGACACGGCGATGTCGGGCGAGATCGTCTCGCGGCTCACCGCCGACACCACCCAGATCAAGTCGGCCGTAGGTGCCACGGCATCAGTCGCGCTGCGCAACCTCATATTGTGCCTGGGCGCGCTCACCATGATGGTGGTAACGAGCCCCAAGCTGTCCAGCCTTGTGATTGCCGCCATCCCGCTGGTCGTGGTGCCCCTGGTCGCCTTCGGGCGCTCGGTGCGGCGCAAGTCGCGCGCAGCGCAGGATACGCTTGCCGACGCCACAGCCTTCGCCAGCGAGCAGATCGGAGCGATCCGCACGCTTCAGGCCTTCACCAATGAAAGACTGGTCACGGGTAAGTTTGCCGCCGCTGTCGAGACGGCCTTCGCCGCCGCCCGCTCCTCGGTGCTGGCGCGCGCGGTGCTGACCTTTTTTGCGATCTTCATCATTTTCGCTTCGGTCGTGGCGGTGCTGTGGTTCGGCTCGCGCGACGTACTCGAAGGCACATTGTCGCCAGGCACGCTCGGCCAGTTCCTGCTCTATTCGGTGTTCGCAGCCGGCGCCATGGGCAGCCTGTCGGAAGTCTGGGGTGATTTGAGTTCGGCTGCCGGTGCCGCCGAACGCATCACCGAGATCCTGGCTGAAAAGCCGACTGTCGCCGCACCGGCCTCGCCGGTCGCCCTGCCGGCCAAAAGCAGTGGCGCGATCGAATTCCGCGACGTGACCTTCTCCTACCCTGTCCGGCCCGACCGGGCCGCGGTGCACGGTCTGAGCTTCACGGTAAAGCCAGGCGAGACGGTGGCCATCGTCGGCCCGTCAGGAGCGGGCAAGAGCACCGTCTTCTCGCTGTTGCTGCGGTTCTACGATCCCGAGGCCGGCGCGGTCCTGATCGACGGCGTCGACCTCCAGAAGGCCGATCCGCAAGCCGTGCGCGACCGCATCGCGATCGTGCCGCAAGACGTCACCATATTCGCCAGTACGGCGGCAGAAAACATCGGCTTTGGCCGGCCCGGCGCATCTCGCGCCAAGATCGAGGCCGCGGCCAAGGCAGCCCTTGCCGACGGCTTCATCGAAAAGCTACAGGACGGCTACGAAACGCAAGTCGGCGAACGCGGCGTGACGCTGTCCGGCGGCCAGCGCCAGCGCATCGCCATCGCGCGCGCCATCTTGCGCGACGCGCCGATCCTGCTGCTCGATGAAGCGACCTCCGCGCTCGACGCCGACAGCGAAAGACAAGTGCAGATCGCGCTCGAGCACCTGATGCAGGGCCGCACCACGATCGTGATCGCGCATAGGCTGGCGACCGTGCTCAAGGCCGACCGCATCCTGGTCATGGACGGCGGCGCGATCGTCGAGGAAGGCACGCACCAGAGCCTTGTCGCCAAGGGCGGCATCTATGCGCGCCTGGCCAAGCTGCAGTTCGACGCCGGCGCCGACGCCTTCAAGGGCGCCGCGGAGTAGGCTGGCCAGCCCTCACAAAAACGTCGCGATCTCCGACAGCGGGCGCTTGTCCATGGCGTGCACGGGAATCGTGGCACCTTCCTTGGGGTAGCCAACAACCATCAGGATGTAGGGCTTGTCGTGCGGGTCGCGGCCGCAGATCTCGTTGAGGAAGCTCATCGGATTGGGCGTGTGCGTAAGCGTGGCGAGACCGGCGCGGTGCAGTGCCGCGATCAGGAAGCCGGTGGCGATGCTGACCGATTCCGGCACGTAGTAGTTCTTGCGCGTCACACCATCCGCCGAACGGCTCTTGCGCTCACCGAAGACGCAGATCAGCCACGGCGCCTCTTCCAGGAACGGTTTTGACGCATCGGTTCCGAGCGGCGCCAGGGCCTTGAGCCATTCCTCGCCGGCACGGCCCTCGTAGAAGGCGCGTTCCTCGACCTCCGCCGCCTCGCGGATCCGGCGCTTGATATCGCCGTCGCCGATGACGGCGAAGTGCCAGGGCTGGTGGTTGGCGCCGTTGGGCGCCGTGCCGGCAGCCATGATGCAGGTCTCGATGATATCGCGCGGCACCGGCCGCGTCGAGAAATCACGCACGGTGTGGCGCGTCCTGATCTCGTCGTAGAACGACTGCGCGCCGGCACGCATCTCCTCGACCGGTATTTCCTGGTAGTCGGGCAGCGGAACGGTGCGGTATTGAGCAACTGGCATGTTCATCAAAGCAACTCGCGGCAAAAGTGACGTCAAAGAACCGGCACATTCGGCAAAATGGCCGGCATCGTCAATCGCCAGAGTACAAGCCTAGAACTTCACCACCAGGCCGGCGTTGACGCCATGTTCCTGCGCGCTGTTGGCGATCTGGCCGGTGTAGCTCAGGCCAAGGCTGGCCTTGGGCGAGATCGCGACGTCGAACCCGGCTTCGAGCAGCAGGGCATTGCGGGCGATCGGCGTGCCGTAGACGGCGAAGCTGTCGCTGCCGGCAAAGGCAACAATGCTGCTCGGGTTGACGTCGCCGAAGGCGTGGCGCCAGCCCAGCCCACCGCGGACAGCGGCGGTGGTGTCACCAAGGCTGACGTCGGTTGCAGCACGCAGGCCGAGCGTCGTGGTGGTGGCATTGAAACTCGTGTGTGCGCTTGAAAGGGCTGCTGCTCCGCCCGTCTCGGAAAATGCGTCGGTCGAGGTGCTTACGTAAGCGAGGCCGGCGAACGGCTCGAAGGCGAGCCGGCCCTTTTCGACCCGGTAGCCCGCCTCGACAAAGGCCTGCGCGGTGCCGGCGTCGTAATCGGCATTCAGTGTTTCGCTCAGGCCGGGGAACGACACGTTGCGGCTGGTTTCAACGGCGTGCCAGCTGTAGGCAACCCCGGCACGCAGGCCAAGCGCACCCCAGTCGCGACCGCCATAAGCACCGAGATGGAAGTTGTCGCTCGAACCGGACGAGGCGCGACCGTCGGCGTCGAAACTGGTGCGGCTGTAACCGGCGAGCAAGCCGAGCCTTAAGCCGTCGCCAACGAAAGTATCGCCACCGGCAAGCATGCCACCGGTGTTCTGCTCGAAACCGGCGGCGTTGCCGTCACCGTCGACCGAACGCCAGTTGCCGAGCGCCTGGCCCCAGGCGACGAAGCGGTCGCTGTCGGCGGCGACGAATTCGGCACCGCCTTCGCCATAGGCCATGACTGGTAGCGACGATGCTGCAACATCACCGAATGCCGAGCAGATGCGGTTGGAGGCGACATCGCGCAGCTGGCCGCTGGCCTCGATGAAGCTGCCCGAAAGCGAGGCATGGACCTCGCCGGAGAGCGCGTTGAGTGCAGCCCGCACCTGGTTTTCGCCGGTCGACAGGATCAAGGCGGCGCGGATCGGATTGTTCAGGGCGAGGCCGTCCACCGCCGAGCCTGATGCAATCTGGTTGCGGCTTTGGCCGACATCGCCGACCGAAATGTCGTTGCGGCTTAGCGACAACGTCACGTCGTTGCCGTCGCCACCGGTGTAATTGATGTGGTGGTCGAGGAAGACCAGCTTGTTGAGGTCACCAACGGAGGCGAAGGTGCCGGCTACCGCCTCCGTGCCGTCATTGGCGATCAGCACGAAGGGGCCGTTGAGCACGTTCCATGCGGCGCTGGTGGGCGGCGACAACAGCAGGTTGAGCGCAGCCCCCGAAATGTCGACGGTGCCGTTGACGTTGAGCCTGTCGGTGCCTGATGGCGTCGCCTCGACCTCGAACACGCCGTGATTGGCATAGTTGCCGTTGATCGTCTGGGTGCCGACAGAATTGCCGGCGCCATGAGTGGCACCGGCATTGACCGTGACATTGCCGCCGATGGCACCGGTGCCGCCGAGCCGGGCGCCCGACTTGACCTCGACCGGGCCGAGGATCGAACCAACGCCGCCGACGCCAACGACCAGCGTGCCGGCCTCGACGCTCGTGCCGCCTGTGTAGGTGCTGGTACCGGAAAGGGTCAATGTGCCGGTGCCGGTCTTGACCAGCTTGCCGCCGGTGCCGCCGCCGTCACCTCCGTCCTGTATCATACCCTCGATCAACTGGCTGCCGCTCAGACCGCCAAGAGTCAGCTGCTTTGAACCAAGCAAGACATCGCCGGCGCCCTGAAGTGAACCGATCGACAGCCCCGAGGCGGTGAGGCGCGATATGTCAACGAGGCCTCGTGAATTGTTGGTGATCGACGCGGTGTCGGCGGTTGCGGTGTGGCGAAACAACACGCGCCCGCTTGAATTGTTGATGATTCTGGCCTGTCCGGCGCGGCTTGCATTGCGGAAGATGGTGTCGCCGCGATTGTTGACGATCGTGGCCTGGTCCGCCGTCGCGTCGTCCTGGAAGGTCGTGTTGGTACCTGCTTCGTTGGTGATGTTGGCCCGCCCGGCCGAGCCGTTGGATTCGAAAACCGTGCCACCGTCGCCGCTGTTGGTGATAACGGCCTGACCAGCAGTGGCATCCTGGGAAAAGGCCACCTTGCCCGAGGCGTTTGTGATGGTAGATGACCCGGCGGTGGCACCTGCGAATTCGACGGAAGCGTACCAATTGACATTGATTGTCGCGGTCGACGCGGTACTACCCGCCAAAAACCGGATGGAACCGCCATCACCGACGTTGGGGTCATTGCTCGAGGCGGCGGTAAAATGAAGCGAGCCGGCGCTGGTGCCGTTCGCAAAATTCAGTGTAGTAAGATTCCCCGCACTGGATGGGCCGACGGTCACCTGTCCGCTGCCTAGCGCACCGGTTGCGGCAACATTGACAGTGCCAGCTTCGATCTTGGTGCCGCCGGCGTAGGTGTTGACGCCCGATAGCGTTAGCGTGCCGGTGCCGGTCTTGGTCAGACCGCCCGCGCCGGTCAGCGTGCCCCGATAGCTGGTATTGGCGTTCTGATCGACGGTAAGACCAACCGCCCCCATATCCACTGTGCCGCCGCTACCCGACAGCGCCGACATGATGAGGTTGTAGCCATTCAGGTCGAGTATTCCGCCATTGACGGTATATGCGCGGCTGACGCCAAAGGCGCCTGCGTTGCCGGCCCGCAGCGTGCCGCCACCCACCGTCCAGTCCTGTGTTCCGATGCCGCTCAATGTCCAGGTGCCGCTACCGCCCTTCTCGAAACGCTCGAAACCCTGGAACGGGCCGGACGGGCCGATACGGGAGAGGTCGAATATGGCGGAATCCGAACCGTTGAGGAGAAAGCCGTTGCCGGTGCCCTGAGCCACAACGTTGCCGTTGAAGATGGAACCGCTGAAGATGACGAGTGTGTTGTTGTTGCCTGTCAGTTCGACTGCGTTGGCGCGGGTCGTACCATCGCCGTTGAGGCCGCCCGAAATCGTGCCGGAATTGCTCAGCCACAGGTCATTGGCTGTAATGCGTACGCCCACGCCCCCGGCGCCATGCCATTGGCTCGTGGTACCGGCATCCATTCCATAGACCCCGCCATTGCCACCTGTGATGGTGCCGGAATTGCTGATCTGGGCAGAGCCTGGATTGTTCTCGAAGACGATACCGTCGCCACCGGCGCCGCCGCCTTTGGTGAAGGTGCCTAAGTAATCCGACTTGCCACCATCACCGCCGGTGATCGTACCGCTGGCCTCGTTAGCGATTGCAACGTCCCTGTCCCAGCCCGGAGCGCCATACATGCGGATGCCGGCGCCACCGTCGCCACCGCGGCTGGGGCCTTCGGCACCAGCCCCTCCAACGATCATGGCCTGATTGAGGTGCCTTCCCCCATTGGCGAGCACACCTGCGCCACCAGCGCCACCGGCACCTGGATCCGTTGTAAACACGATCGCAACGCCACCCTGCCCGCCGGTAATCGAGCCGCTGCGATTGGTGAGGCTGCCTCCGTCAACAAGGAAGAGGCCGGCGCCACCGCCGCCGCCGTAGCCACCTGCCCCGCCGGCACCGCCTTCGATGATGGCACCGTCATTGTTGAAGATGTCCGAGAAATACTGGAGGACAAGACCGACGCCACCGCCGCCGCCGCCGAAACCGAATTCTCCTCCCTTGCCGCCAGTGACAAGATACCGGGGCAGCGAAAATGTTGACGCGCCGGACAAATAGACACCGGCCCCGCCGCCGCCCCCGCCGCTACCCCAGCCCCAGGAAACATCGCCGGATTGGCCATTTTCCCCGGCTCCGCCCCAGGAAGAGAGACCCGGATACTGCTGCCAATTGGACGGCCAGTAATTGCCTGATCCGCCCGCCCCGCCAGTACCGCCAGTACCTGGTCCCGACGACGAATTAAGCGGTGCCGAACCGCCGCCGCCGCCACCCTCCCATGGGTTGCCGCGGCCGCCAGCAGCACCACCTTTTCCAGGAGTACCGTTATTGGCAACGCCGCTGTCCTGGCCGGGCAGACCGCCATCGCCACCGGCCCCGCCCGCGTGTCCGGGGTGAGCGGATGAACTGGCGCCGGCGCCACCGCCGCCGCCACCGACACCGCCTGCGCCGCCGAGGACTACCGCACCGGGCCAGTCCGGACCGCCGCCGCCCGCACCGCCGCCGCTGGTAATGGGGCCACCCGCCTGAGCGGCAGACAGCGTGCCGATCAGTATGACTAGCACCGGCATGCTGGCCAGCGCCGCTTTGTTCGCGCCCGCCGTCGCTCGCGCAAGCAGCACGCCGGCGCGCCCAATGCCGCGCCATCCCGACATCCGCCGCTGCGCCGATATCGGGAAACGTTCAATCTCACAAGCGGTTGAAAGGGCCGTCGTTGCGAGAAGTACCTTAATTATGAATCRCATGATGCCCCATTGCTCGCTGTGCCGGCAAACTGTCACAGTGCCCATTGAACCCACAGCATCATCCAGCTCCCGCCGCCGCGTCGCTTACAATGCCGGCGCAGCCTGCTTGGCAGATGGCGGCCGAATTTTTAGATTGCGCAAACGGTAATGAAAATACGGCAGGTGGCGTAGTTCGACACGGCATGGCCGAGAAACGGCACACGGTGCCTCGGCACCACAAGCGGCCACGCACGGTCAATGGCACGAGACGCTACGGCCGCCGATGCACCGCTGCAGCCAGGGGTAGCTGGACTACCGCGCCACGTGCCTGCCGGCGCTGCGGTCGGAGAAGATGCAGCCGCCGAGGAATGCGTCTTCGAGCGCGTTGTAGCCGTGATAGCCACCGCCGCCGAAGCCGGCGACCTCGCCCGACGCATAGAGGCCGGGGACGGGTTCGTCATCGGCGCCCAGCCGCCCAAGGTCTTGCCTGTCCGCACGTTGAGGCGGACGGCGATCAGCGGGCCGTTCTGGGGATCAAGGATCTTGTGCGCCCCTCATCCGCCTGTCGACACCTTCTCGCCGTGAATGACGGGGAGAAGAGACACTGCCGCAACGCTAACGCTCTCTCCCCGTCCCTCATGGGGAAGGGCAAGGGTAAGGGGCAGCTTGTCCGCAGCGAACCGGCGAGGAGGATCAATCAGGCCCCGTAGCGCTTCTTCAGATGCGTGGTGAAATGCACTGCATTGAGCTTTTCGCCGGTGGCGCGTTCGAGCAGTTCGGGCGTCGACCACAGCGATGCCTGCGACCAGATGTTGTCGCGGCGCCAGTTGTTGACCGTCTCGAAATGGCCGCGCGCGATCTCATCGTCGACCAAAGGATGCGCCTTGCTCAGTGCTGCCCATTGCTGGGCCGCCATCATCGCGCCCAGTGTATAGGACGGGAAATAGCCGAAGGCGGCACTTGGCCAGTGCACGTCCTGCATCGGGCCGTCGGCCGGGTTGTCGATGGTCGACAGGCCAAGATATTCGCGCATCTTGGCATCCCATGCCTCGGGCAGGTCCGACACCGACAGGCGGCCCGAGACAAGCTCCTGCTCCAGCTCGTAGCGCAGGATGACATGCAGCGGATAAGTGACCTCGTCGGCGTCGACGCGGATCAGGCCGCGCTCGACATGGTGCACATGCGGCAGGATTTCGTCCATCGACCAGCGCTCGCCAAGGTGCTGTTCGACCAAGGGCAGCGCCCAGCGCCAGAAGGACGGATTGCGGCCAAGCTGCTTTTCGACGAACAGGCTCTGGCTCTCATGCACGGCCATGCCACGCGCCTTGCCAAGCGGCCAGTGTGACCAGGCCTCGGGCAGGTTCTGCTCGTAAAGCGCATGGCCGGTCTCGTGCAGCACCCCCATCAGCGCGGACAGGAAATCGGAGGTCTTGTAGCGCGTGGTGATGCGCACGTCGGACGGCACGCCGCCGCAGAAGGGGTGGTGCGACACCGACAGGCTGCCGCGCGTCAGGTCGAAACCGACAGCGCCCATCATGGCAAGCCCAAGTTCGCGCTGGCGCTCGATGGCGTAGATGCCGGACAATGCGCGCACCGGGGTTTTCGCCTGACGCTCTGCCTGGACGGCCAATGCTTCGGGCACGAAGTCTTTCAGGAAGGCCTTGAGGTCGGTGAAAACAGGCGTGATATCCGCAGTGCGGTTGCCCGGATCATATTGCTCCATCAGCGCGTCGTAGGGGGCGAGGCCAAGCGCTTCGGAACGCAGGGCCGCTTCCTCGCGGACAAGCGCCACGATGCCTTCGAGCGCCGGCTGGTAACCAGCCCAGTCGTTCTTGGCGCGCAGGTCGCGCCACAGCTGTTCCGAGCGAAGCCGGGCGGAGGTCTGGCGTTCGACGAACTCCGACGGCAGACAGGTCATGTTGGTGTATTGGCGGCGGAATTCGCGCAGGGCGAAAACCTGTTCTTCGTTCAGTGCCTCCGTCTCGGCGGCATCGATCCAGTCGGCGATCTCGGGCGCGGTGGCCTGGCGGTGGTGCATGCCGGCGAGTGCCGAAAGCGCCTCCGCGCGCTTGGCGCCACCTCCAACAGCCATGTGCGTCGCCTCGTCGGCACCCAAAATGGCAAGCGCGTGTTCCAGCGCTTCGAGCTTGCGGCCGAGTTCGTCGAGCTTTGCGAAGGACATGGTGATTCCTCTGTCTCAAAATCGCGGCGAGAGGATACCAATCCGGTCACAATCGCAAGACAGTTCGAATGGACCAGCCCTTGCGGGGACGGCAAGTTGCGCGCACTTTGGCTTGGCTGGTAGCCGACGCAAAAAGTGCGCCCCCGGATCGCTCCGAGGGCGCAAGGCTTGGAAATTCACTGGTTGTCAGCGGCCGGCGTCGTGGCTGATCTGGCCATCGAGGCTGGAGACCTCCGACTGAAGCTGACTGTACGTACCTGCAGACAACATGCCGCCATAGCCTGCGTCGCTCACGGCAGTTCGGCGTATCGCTGCGTCCTCGCCCCTGAGTTGGCGCGCCTCGGCTGTGCTGATCCGCTTCATATGCCGATCGTTGGCAATGCGGGCGTCGTCATTGCGCAGTTCGGTGAGGATAACGCCAACCGGGTGGACCTGTGGCTGTCCTGAAATTGGCAATTGCGAACCCGTGACATCACCGCCACTAGGGGAACCTTGAGTCTGGGGCCCCATCTCATGGTCCCTTGCAAGGGCGGAGGCCATCGGAGCGGAGATGAGGAGTGCGGCAAGCGCCGCCTTGAACATCATAGAGCGCATGTCTTGCGTCTCCTAGAACTGTGGGGCGGCTTTCGCCCCAGCATTGCGATCCGTCTAGAAACGTCGAGTCACGGTGGGAGGCCATCGCCGGCGTTTCTCGGACTGCATCTGGAGTCTAGGTCACGCTCCGAACGAAGCATAATTAAGAAAAAATAATTTTTGGATCCGCCACAAGGACCACGATTGCGGCACACTGGCCACAAACCAGCCACACATGGGGCAGGCACGTTTCACACGAAATCTTGATCTGGCGTGAGGTGAGCTTGATATCGATGCGGCGGTTGTTGGCGCGAGTGACCAGTGCTGCCCTGGAAGTCTTCAGGCATCGCCATCAAGTGCCCGAACGACAAGGAGGAGACTACCACAATGGCAGCCCCCTCCAATTGGTTCATATACAGATACAGMTTTTGATCAGCACCTTGTTGTTATGGGTTTCGGCGCAGGCCGAAACCCGGCAGATCACCGCGACGTCGGCGCACAATACCAGGCAGCATGCCCCGGCATGCAAGCCGAGCGCGGCTGGCCGGAGATCGGCAGTTGCGACCCGGTATTGTCGTTTTCGCCCAGGCTCTGTGATGCTTCACGCGAATGCGACCGTTCGTGACCACCGCCGGCGTGATCGTGTCCACCGCGCGCGAATGCGGTGGCCATAGGAGCGGAAACGAGGACTGCAGCTAAAATCGCTGTAAATGCCATAGAGCGCATTGTTGCGACTCCTGAAAATGCCGGGCGGCGAACCGCCACAGCGCTAGCTGTCCGTCAAGAAGCGTCGAGTCGTGGTGGGAGGCCGTCATCGGCGTTTCCCGGACTTGAACCCGGATTATAGATCTGGCGGAGGCCGGAGCAAAATTAAGAAAAAGTAATTTTGGAGTTTACTCGATCTACCCCAGTCAGGGCTGGAAACATCGAGCCGATGCCCTATGTACAAATGGCCAATTCGTTCACGAAATCTTGATTCACCGTTCCGTGAGCTTGAGTTCGATACGGCGGTTCTTGGAACGTGCCTCGGCGGTGTCGCTTTCGTCAAGCGGCTGGAACTCGCCAAAGCCAGCTGCGACGAGACGGTTGGCCGGAACGCCGTTTTCGATCAGGAACTTGACCACCGAGGTCGAGCGCGCCGAAGACAGCTCCCAATTGTCGCGATAGCGGCCCGTGCCGGACAGCGGGATGTTGTCGGTGTGACCATCGACACGCAGCACCCAGTTGATCTCCGGCGGGATTTCCTTCTGCAGCTCCAAGATGGCGTCGGCGAGTTTTTTCATCTCGCCCTTGCCGGCCTCGTTGATCTGCTCGGAGCCGGTCGGAAACAAGACTTCCGACTGGAACACGAAACGATCGCCGACAATGCGGATGTTTTCGCGGTCGGACAGGATCTCGCGCAGGCGGCCGAAGAAGTCGGAACGGTAACGGTTGAGTTCCTGCACGCGCTGGGCCAATGCGACGTTCAGGCGGCGCCCGAGATCGGCGATCTTGGTATTGGATTCCTTGTCGCGGGTCTCTGAAGCGTTGAGCGCGTCTTCGAGCGCGCCGATCTGCCGGCGCAGGGCCGAGATCTGCTGGTTGAGCAACTCGACCTGGCTGAGTGCGCGCTGGCTGATCTGGCGCTCACCTTCGAGCTCTCCGGTCAGCGAACCAATGCGCGCGTTGGCCTCGGCACCGGCGCCCGAGCCTTGGGAGAGCAATTGCTCAAGCCGGCTTTTCTCGCTCTCGGCAGCCGACAGGGACGCCTGCAGATTGGCGAGCGCATCCTCGGTGTCCTGGGTGTTGGAGCGTTCGAGCGCCAAAAGCTGGGTCAACTCATTGATCTGCGAATTGAGCCGGGTCAGCACCTGGTCCTTGCCCGAGATTTCGCGGCTGAGCAGAAACTGCGCCAGCACGAAGACCGAGAGAAGGAACATGATGGCCAAAAGCAGCGTCGACAAAGCGTCGACGAAACCGGGCCAATAGTCGATGCGGCGGTCGCCGCGCCGCCCGCGCGCCAATGCCACCTTAGTGCACCCCTTCCTTCTTCAGGGCGTCGGCGATCTTTTCCAGCGTAATGCGCATCGCCTTTTGCTCGTCCGACTGCGCCTCGACCCAGTCGCGCATGATCTGCTGCTCGGAGCGCATGTTCTTGACCAGGCCGGAGATGCCGTCGGCCAGATTGGCCATGGCAGCGGCAACGCGCGGGTTCGACCCGCCGTGCTCCTGCATGTTGCGCAAGCGCTCGGACAGCACGCGGATTTCGTCGGAAGAGTCGTTCTTGGCATCAGCTACGACCATGTCGGAGGATAGGTCGGTCACGCTGGAGAGCCAGTTTTCCAACTCGGTGTAAAAACGCGTCTGGGCGCGCCCGGCCTGGAGGTCGAGGAAGCCGAGCACCAAGGAGCCGGAGAGGCCGAACAGCGACGACGAGAACGCCGTGCCCATGCCTTGCAGAGGTGCTGCAAGGCCAGCCTTCAGCGATTCGAGCACGGCAGAGGCGTCGCCCGTGCCGGGATCGAGCGACTGGATGGTTTCGCCGATCGAACCGATGGTCCCCAGCAGGCCCCAGAAGGTGCCAAGCAGGCCAAGGAAGACCAGCAGGCCAACGAGATAACGCGAGACATCGCGGCTTTCGTCGAGACGGGTGGCGATGGAATCGAGCATCGTCCGCATCGAGTTGGTTGACAGCGCCATCGCCGAGGAACGGCCAAGCATCGCCTTCATCGGCGCGAGCAGCACCGGGTGCGTGGCTTCGGAGCCGGCGCGGAAGGAGTTGACCCAGCGCACTTCGCGGAACAGGCGGCCGACCTGGACAAAGGCGAGCCCGATACCGATGACAAGCACGCCGATGATCAGGCCATTGAGCCCGGGATTGGTGACGAAAGCGCTGGAGATCTGACGCGTCAGGATCGCCGCGATGAARGCGACAATCGCCAGGAAGATGATCATCGTCAGCAGGAACACCTGCGGAGAGGACAGGCGGTGCGGATCGTAGTTCAGCACATCGGAGCCTTTGCCCACCCCGAGAGATTTCAACAATGCCATCGGCGCCCCGGTTCTAGTTCCCTGCAATTGGAGCCCGCGTATCCGTTCGGACGCGCATGGGTGATTCCATCGCTTTGAAGTCTACGCGCCGCACTTTTGGGAAGTTTCGGCGCGATGCGTTAGTGGACTACGACTGTAAGCGGAAATGTGACGAAAATGAAAGACGCTTGCGCGCCCCGCCCCTTCGATCGCGTTGCAATCAGAGCCGCGCCACCACAAGGAGGTCGATCATCGCCGCGACATGCAACCCAGCGCCGGTGATGACGAAGCTATGCCAGACGGCACTTTGGAAGCGCAGCCGCTGCCAAGTGTAGAAGACCACGCCGCAGGAATAGACCATGCCGCCGGCAAACAGCAGCCACAGCGTGGCGGATGGCAAGGTGGCGATCAGCGGGCGCAGGATGACGACCCCGCTCCAGCCCATTGCGAGATAAAAGGCGATCGCCAGCCGGTCGAGCCGTCCGGGCAAGAAGAGCTTGATCGCCATGCCGGCGATGGCCGCCGACCAGACGATTCCGGCCATCAAGCTTGCAGTGACACGATCGTCTAGCTGGACGAGGAACGGCGTGTAGGTCGCGGCGATCAGCAGGTAGATGCCGGCATGGTCGAAGCGGCGCAGCACCCATTTTGCCGGCGAGATCGGCCACAGATTGTAGACGCACGACACCGACAGCACGGTGAGCAGCGCCACCACGAAGACCACTGCGGCGAGATATTCGCCGGTGGCGGTGTGGGAGGCGGAGATCGCCAGCAGCACCGATCCGGCGGCGACGGCAAGCACGATGCCAATCGCATGGACGATGCCGTCGGCAATGAGTTCCGCACGCGAATGGGTGAAGCGCCCGACAAAGGGCACAGCAATCTCAGGCTTGCGGTGATTGTCCGTCATGATCCGTCCCTGCGCGGCCCTTAATATGGGCAGCAGCACGGAACGAAGGCAAGAAGCCTGCGACGCGGCGGATCAGCGCGGCGTAACCGGCCGCTTCAGCGTCTTGATGAGCGCGCGGTGGATGGTTTCGTTGCCGGCTACAATCGAGCCGCCATCGAGCATGTCCTGGCCGCCCTTGTCGTCGGAGACAAAGCCGCCGGCTTCACGCACCAGAAGGATGCCGGCAGCGACGTCCCAAGGCGACAGCGCGGTTTCCCAGAAACCGTCCATGCGTCCGGCAGCGACGTAAGCAAGATCGAGTGCGGCCGAGCCGAGACGGCGGATGCCCGCGACTTCGCCCATGACGTTGCGCAGTTCGAGCAGGAAGTTGCCGTGATGACCGCGACCGAGATGCGGCATGCCGCAGCCGATGACGGCATCCGACAGCTTGGTGCGGCCGGAAACGCGCAGGCGGCGATCGTTGAGGAAGGCGCCACCACCGCGCTCGGCGGTGTAGAGCTCGTCCATCGCCGGGTTGTAGATGACCGCGGCGACGATCTGGCCCTGACGTTCCAGCGCGATCGAGATCGAAAACACCGGAATGCCGTGCAGGAAGTTGGTGGTGCCGTCGAGCGGATCGACGATCCAGCGGTGCTGGTCGTCCTCGCCGGGGACAACGCCGCGCTCTTCCATCAGGAAGCCGTAGCCGGCGCGCCCCTTCGACAGCTCGGCAAACAAAATGTCCTCGGCCTTGCGGTCGGCCTGGCTGACATAGTCGCCCGGGCCTTTCAGCGAGACTTGCAGGTTTTGCACTTCGCCGAAGTCGCGAGACAGCGAGCGGCCGGCCTTCATAGCGGCCTGCACCATAACATTTAGGATCGCTGAACGCGCCATGATCTAGAACTTTCCGTTGCCGTGCTCAGTCCGCGCGGCGGACGTAGGTGAGCTCGTTGGTGTCGACAATGATGCGCTCGCCCGAAGAAATAAAGGGCGGCACAAGCACGCGGACGCCGTTTTCCAAAACTGCCGGCTTGTAGGACGAAGCAGCCGTCTGCCCCTTCACCACCGGATCGGCTTCGCTGATCGTCAGCGTCACCTGGTCGGGCAGCGCGATACCGATCGGACGCTCGTCATAAAGCTCGACCGTGACCATCATGCCGTCCTGAAGGAACGCGGCGCGATCGCCGACGAAATCCTTGAGCAGCTCGAGCTGTTCGTAGCTGGCAGTGTCCATGAACACCAGCGCATCGCCCTGCTCGTAGAGGAACGAGAAGTCCTTCTGCTCGAGGCGGACCTTTTCGACCGTCTCGGCCGAGCGGAAACGCTCGTTGAGCTTGGTGCCGTTGATGAGGTTCTTCAGTTCGACCTGATTGTATGCACCGCCCTTGCCGGGCTTGACGTGATTGGTCCTGACCGCCACCCAGAGGCCGCCGTCATGCTCGATGACGTTGCCGGGACGGATTTCGTTGCCGTTGATCTTGGCCATGGTTGGGTTCCGGAAGAGAGGTTTGCGCCGGAAGGGGCGCTATCGGCGCCTCCAAGACCACAAAACGGCTTTTTAGGCAAGAGAAGTCGCGATTTTCGCGATATCAGCGAATGCGGTTTGCGCGCTCCAGCGCCTGTTTCATCTCGACATCGGTCAGGCCGCGCAAGAAGTCGTCCATCTCCGGATCATTAAGCCCGGCGCGCCGAGCATTGATGTACCAGGCCGCGGCGAGAATGGAATCGGGATCGACGCCGATGCCGCCCATGTAAAATTTAGCGAGACGGTTCTGGGCGGCAACATTGCCGCCATCAGCCGCGAGCTTCATCCAGCCGAAAGCCGACTTCAGATCACGCTCGCCGCCGCGCCCGTCGGCCATCCAAAGCCCGAGGTCGAACTGGGCCGAGTCATAGTTCTGCCTTGCGGCGCGCACGAGCAGCAGGCGTGCCTGCTTGTCGTCGCGGCGCTTGCCGCCAACGCCGTTGGCATAGACCTCGGCCATGGCATATTGCGCATCCGCAAGCCCTGTCGCCGCCGCCCGTTCATAATAGGGAACTGCCTTTTCCAGGCCCTTGCCCCCCGGCTCGCGCTGCACCAGCATCTGGGCGTAATTGAACTGGGCGAGGCGGTTGCCGGCTTCCGCCGCCGACTGCATCAGGGCGCTGGCAGCCTTGTCGTCGCGGGTGACATAACGCCCGTCGAGCAGCAACAACGCATACTGGAACTGCGCTTCGGCAACGCCTTGCTCGGCGGCGCGCTCGTACCATTTGGCCGCTTCGCCATCATTGCGCGCCACGCCCAGGCCCCGCGACAGGATTTCGGCCACCAGGGTCTGCGCGGCAGCATCGCCAGCCTCGGCGCGCGGCAGCGCCAGATTGTAGGCCGTCATGTAGAGGCCACGCTGGAACGCGCCATATGCCTCATCGGAAGGCTTGCCGCCAAAACGATTTGGGTCGATGCCATCAGGCGCCTTGGCTGCCGGATTGGCACCGAGATCGGGGGCTCCCGCCGGCGCCGGAGCGGCAACAGGCGCTGGCAGTGGCGCGGGCGTCCTGTCCAGCGGCATGGGCGCTGGGCCGAAGCGGTTGGGATCGATGGGGTCGATCACCTTGCCGAGCGAAGGAACCGCACCATGGTCGGACGGCGGAATCGGTGCGCTCTCGACAGCAATCGCGGGCTCGAGCCCAAAGCCCAGGCACAGCAAAGCGGCGAGAAAGCGCGAACGATTCATTGATGGCTACTCCTCGAAGCGCGGCGCGGTTTCGTCGAGCAGCGCATTGGCGCGGGCCACCGCCTCGCGCGGGTCGATGCCTTCGCCGAACACCGCCGACGATAAGGCAACAAACTCGACGCCTGTTTCCGCAACCGCCTGCACTGAAGCGATGTCGGAGCCGGCCATGACGATGCAGGGAATCTCGATCATCTCGGCCCACCACTGGCCAAGCGAAAGGTTGCGCGAATGCGGCTCAGGCTTGTTGTCGTAACCGAAGCGACCAAAGAAGATGTAATCGGGCCGCTCCTCGCCAAGTTCGAGCGCATCGTCGCGCGTCTTGGCGCCGCCGACGCCGACCATCATGCGCTCCTGGTAGTGTTCGACGGCTTCGGCCAGCTCCGCCTTCTTGCCTTCGATATGAATGCCGTCGGCCTGGACGCGGCCGGCAACGCGGGTGTCACCAGCAACGACCACGGCCACGCCGGCCGCGCGTGCGGCGACGGCTACCTTTTCGGCAAAGCTCTGGAACGAGGCTTCATCGACGCCCTCGCCCGGAAGGATGAGTGAAGCGACGTCGCCGCCGGACAAAGCCGCCTCGACATCCCCGGGCGAAACCGTAGGCGGCGCGATCAGCACGATGCGGCAGCGTTTGGGCGGCTTGTTTGCGTTCATGTTCTTCGATCCGGGTGCTTGACGCCTATGCAAGGCGATCATGTTTGCATTGGGGCATAGAACAAAGTGCCGCCGTTGAACAGGACGCGCGGCACTGCCCAAGCATATCAAAAGATTGGCGCGGCACTCGCCAACATCCAGCGATCCAGCTATCTCCGGGGAGAAAGGTCGCCCATGACTTCGCTTCTGCTTGATCCATGGTTTTACGCCGCCGCCGTGCCGGCGGTGATTCTCGTCGGCCTGTCGAAGGGCGGCTTTGGCGGTGCGGTCGGGTTTGTCGGCGTGCCGCTGATGGCGCTGGTGATCTCGCCGGTGCAGGCGGCGGCGATCCTGCTGCCGATTCTCATCTTGATGGACGTGGTGTCGCTGTGGACGTGGCGCGGCGTCTTTGACCGCACGATCCTCTGGCAAATGCTGCCGGGGTCGATCATCGGCATCGGCATCGGCTGGCTGACGGCATCGGTGGTGACAGCCGACAATGTACGTTTCATCGTCGGCGCCATCGCCTTCGCGTTCGTGGCGCGCTGGCTCTACACCAGCATCCGCCACGGCGCCGACCACAAGGCCGAGCCGAACCGCATCGCCGCCGCCTTCTGGGGCTCGATTGCCGGCTTCACCAGCTTCGTCGCCCATGTCGGCGGCCCGCCCTTCCAGGTCTACACGCTGCCGCTCAGGATGGACCCAAAGGTGCTCACCGGCACAAGCGTCATCTTCTTTGCCGTGACAAACGCCATCAAGCTGGTGCCCTACTTCGCGCTTGGCCAGTTCGGCACAGCCAACCTCGCCGCCTCGCTGGCTCTGATGCCGCTAGCGCCCTTGGCGACACTCGCCGGAGCCTGGCTCGTCAGGCGGATGCGGCCGGAGATCTTCTACCCCTTCACCTACGCCACGGTGGCAATCGTGGCGCTGAAATTGCTCTATGATGGTGTGGTCGACTTTCTGTGAGGATGACCGGGCTCGGGCGAACTAGATTCGCAGCGACAAGGGAGAAAACGTCATGGGAAAATACGAGGAACACCTCGACAAGAACCCAGCCAATCACCAGCCGCTGACGCCGCTGAGCTTTCTCGAACGCGCGGCCAAGACCTTTCCCGACCAATTGGCCATCATCCACGGCAGCCAGCGCACAAGCTATCTTCAATGGTGGCAGCGTTCACTGAAGCTTGCCTCAGCACTGGCCAAGCAAGGCATCGGCAAGGGCGACACGGTAAYGGTGATGCTGTCCAACACGCCGCCGATGTTGGAAGCGCATTTCGGTGTGCCGATGACCAAGGGCGTGCTTCATTCCCTCAACACGCGGCTCGATGCGGCGATCATTGCCTTCCAGCTCGACCATGCGGAGACAAAACTTCTGATCGTCGATCGCGAATTCTCAAGCGTGGTAAAGGAGGCGCTGGCGCTGGCCACGGTGAAGCCGCTGGTGGT
This sequence comes from Aminobacter sp. P4_D5, assembly GCF_056401815.1. NCBI lineage: Bacteria > Pseudomonadati > Pseudomonadota > Alphaproteobacteria > Hyphomicrobiales > Phyllobacteriaceae > Aminobacter > Aminobacter sp. P4_D5. The sequence continues at coordinate 18,975 of NZ_JBFUIP010000097.1, forward strand.
CGACTATGATGATCCCGAATACCCCGCAGATGCCCCCTACCCCAAGGGCGAACGCATCGGCGCCATCGACTACGAGGACTTCGTCGCATCGGGTGACCAGAATTTCGCCTGGTCGATGCCCGACGACGAATGGGACGCGATCTCGCTCAACTATACCTCGGGCACGACAGGCAATCCCAAGGGCGTGGTCTACCATCATCGTGGTGCTGCGCTGATGGCCTATACCAACACCATCCACGCCGGCATGGCCAAGCACGCCGTCTATCTCTGGACGCTGCCGATGTTCCACTGCAACGGCTGGTGCTTTCCCTGGACGCTGGCCGTGCAGGCCGGCACCCATGTTTGCCTGCGCTGGGTGCGCGCCAGGCCGATTTACGATGCCATCGCCGACCTTGGCGTAACGCATCTGTGCGGAGCGCCGATCGTGATGTCGGTGTTGATCAACGCCCGCGACGAGGAAAAGCGGGAGTTTCCGCAGCTCGTCACCTTCAACACCGCCGCCGCCCCGCCGCCCGAGGCGGTGCTCTCGGGCATGGCCGATGCCGGCTTTGCCGTCACCCACCTCTATGGCCTGACCGAAACCTACGGACCTGCCGTCGTCAACGAATGGCATGGCGAATGGGACGGACTGGAAAAAGGACCGCGTACGGCAAAGAAGGCCAGGCAGGGCGTGCGCTATGCAGCGCTTGAAGACCTGACCGTGATGGACCCGGAAACGATGGAAAAGACGCCTGCCGATGGCGAGACCATCGGCGAGGTGATGTTCCGCGGCAACATTGTCATGAAGGGTTACCTCAAGAACAAGAAGGCCACCGACGAAGCCTTTGCCGGCGGCTGGTTCCACTCGGGCGATCTCGGCGTGATGCATCCCGACGGCTACATCCAGATCAAGGACCGCTCCAAGGACATCATTATTTCTGGCGGCGAAAACATCTCGTCGATCGAGGTCGAGGACGCGCTCTATAAGCATGGCGCCGTCGCCTCGTGCGGGGTCGTGGCGAAGCCCGACGACAAATGGGGCGAGGTGCCGGTCGCTTATGTCGAGCTCAAGCCCGGCAAGACGGCGACCGAAGCCGAGATCATCGAACACTGCCGTGGCCTGCTTGCCCGCTTCAAGGTGCCCAAAGCAGTGATCTTCGCCGAGATCCCCAAGACCTCGACCGGCAAGATCCAGAAATTCCGCCTGCGCGACATGGCCAAGGGGTAGCCGGTTTTCGAGGGCGGCACCCTGTCGGACGCCGCCTTGGAGCGTTAGACAGTGGCGGCCATCGAGGGACGCAAGCCATCGAAGGCGGCCCAGAGACCGACGACGAAGACAGCAGCCATCGCCAGCTGGATCGGCAGGTCGGACGGCATCGGCTTCAGCACCATGTCGGCAACGATGATCAGCATCATGGCATAGTCGAAGCGCGCGACCTTGAGGATGCGCCGGCCCTGATGGAGGGCGGCTGGCGTTACACCGTCGCGTGCGATGATCGCGGCCATGCGGTCGGCCGTGGGCTTGAACACCAGCGTGCCGATCAGGAAGGTCGTCACATATCCGGCCAGCCCGATCATGATCCAGAGATCGCCGAAGCCGACCCAGAACCAGCACATGATGAGGCCGAGCGCGAGGGTTACCAGCGATGCCGGTGCAAACAGCCTGTTGCCGAGTTCGCCAACCGAACGCATCGCCTGCAGCATGCCCCCGACATCGCCGGCACGGTCGGCGCGAACGGCAAGGAGCATGAGCGCGAAACCGCCACCGACCCAGATGACGGCGGCTATGACGTGCAGAAACTTGACGAGAGAGTACCAATCCATTTCCGAACCTTTCCAATCCGGTTTTTGCGAAAATGCTTCAGCTGATTTAGCCGCCGCTTATTTTCAGCGCCGGCAGATAGCATCGGCGCTGTTTCGGYATTGTGTCGGCGAGAAGAGGCGGATGTTTCGGCGGGCATATCAGCAAGGGCTGACATATGGTAATTCTCGCACACGCCGTTTGGGGACGGCGCATGTC